>JAGCTA010000302.1 GCA_017963875.1 Victivallales bacterium
CCGCTGGTGCCAAGAAGGTCATCATGAGCGCTCCGTCCAAAGATGCCACCCCGATGTTCGTGTATGGCGTCAACGACAAGACATACGCTGGCCAGGACATCATCTCCAATGCATCCTGCACGACCAACTGCCTTGCCCCGCTCTGCAAGGTCCTCCAGCAGAACTTCGGCATCAAGCGCGGTCTTATGACCACAGTCCATGCCGCCACGGCAACACAGAAGACCGTTGACGGTCCTTCCAAGAAGGATTGGCGCGGTGGCCGCGGCATTCTGGAAAACATCATTCCGTCCAGCACTGGCGCAGCCAAGGCTGTCGGCAAAGTTCTTCCTGAACTGAACGGTAAACTGACTGGTATGTCCATGCGTATTCCTGCTTCTGACGTCAGCGTCGTTGACCTGACCGTCGAACTCGAAAAAGCACCTGCCGCTGACAAGGATGAAGCCTACAAGGCCATCTGCGCCGCCATGAAGGCAGCGAGCGAAGGCGAACTGAAAGGCGTTCTCGGCTACACGGAAGACGCAGTTGTCAGCACCGATTTCCGCAACTGCCCGAAGACCTCCATCTTCGATGCCAAGGCTGGTATCCAACTCGACCCGACCTTTGTGAAACTGATCAGCTGGTATGACAATGAATGGGGTTACTCCAACAAAGTCTGCGAAATGGTCAAAGTCATTGCAAAATAACTCATAGACTGTTTCGGGGATGACCTCCCCAGTTCCTGCGGACAATTGTTCCGCAGGAAATCACCAACAATACGCCGAAAGCCCAGAATCGCATGATTCTGGGCTTTCGATATATATGAATTTGATTGTAATGGCAAAAATTACCTGTAATTGAAAAGGTCTCCAAGGGAAACGTCCATGTTTCCTGAGGCTTTTTGGAATGCATGAAGAATCTTCAGACGGACGTTCATAGTCAGATAACGTCCTTTTCTGGCTTTGGAAACCATTTTAAAAGTCAGTTGTTCTGTTGAGGCGGAAACCAGGTCTGCATTTTCAAGATTGAGTTCTGTCATAAGACGATGAATTGGCTGTTCACCGTAATCGCGTTCATTATCCAGCATTGCACGTCTCTGTGTATTCATTCCGATTGATTGGTTATTGGACTCTCTTCATGGAGACAAATATAGCCTTTATCTTTCCTTTCTCCAGTATTTGGATTGAGAAACGTTGATTTTGCTTCTGATTTCAAATATTCTCTTTCCAATTGAATTATGGAAAAGAGCAAGTGAAACAAATAAGGGATCACGAATCTGTCAATAATCTCCGAATGGAATTCCTGTGAATTCCAAGTCTTTCCGCAGCCAATGACTGATTGCCGTCAGCATCCTTCAAGGCTTTCTGTATCAGAAGCCTCTGAAGTCTTGCAATGGCATCATGCATCGTTGCGCCGTCAAGATGCAAACCATCAACGTATGCCTGCAATGGGTCGCCATCGCTTGCCTTGAGACTTTCCTTCACCTCTGGCAGGCAGTCTGGCGTGACAATGCCTGAAACTGCGGACAACGCGGCCTGGATGACGACATTGCGAAGTTGCCTCACATTGCCTGGCCATTTGCGCTTCTTCAGTTGCTCAACTGTCTCATCGGCCATGATGAGAGCAGGATTGACCTGATGGAGGAAATGGCTTGCCAGTTCGGGAATGTCATCCAAATGATGTTCTAGCGCTGGAGTTTTAACAGACAAGACAGCAAGCCTGTAGTACAAATCTTCCCTAAAAGCCCCACGCGCCACCGCCGTCTCCAAATTGACATTCGTGGCGGCAATAACCCGTACATCCACTGGCTCGGCAGAGACAGCACCCAGTTTTTCAACCATTTTTGAATCAAGAAAACGCAGCAATTTAACTTGCCCCTGTAAACTCAATTCGCCTATTTCGTCCAAAAACAGTACTCCATGATTTGCTGCCTGGCAATAACCTGTCCGATCATTGACAGCACCTGTGAAGGCTCCCTTGCAATGTCCAAACAACTCCGATTCCATCAGATTATCTGGTATTGCCCCGCAGTTGACAGGGACAAACGGACCAGATGACCGTGCGCTCTTCTGATGAATCAACTTTGCCGCCAGTTCCTTTCCCGTTCCTGTCGGACCACAAATAAGAACGGGTTCGTCCTGCGAGGCGATTTTCAGCAGTTTCATGAACAGTTCTTGCATGACGGCTGAAGAGCCGACATAGCCCGCCTCGGGCCTTGGCGAAGACTCCATTGCCGTAATCTCCGTCGTTGCCCGCTTCACGAGCCTTTCGGCTGTAATCATGTCAATAGGCTTAGTCAAATACTCACTGGCTCCTGCATCAAATGCACGGCGCACAATTTCCAATGAACCGAATGCCGTAATGACTACAATGCATGTCTGCGGGACAGCCTGCTTAAGCAGCGGCAACAATTCCAATCCATCCTGCCCGCCAAGATTCACATCCAAAAACACAAGAGCAGGCTGCGACTCCCTAGCAAGCCGACATGCCTCTTGAGGCTCCCCTGTGGTCAAAACGGAAAAGCCCCGCTTTTGAAAGAAGCGTCTGAATGCAAAGCAGATGGATTCTTCGTCATCTATGATAAGCAATGTCGCAGGCATGGTTGCTTGCCTCCCGAATCATGGTGACTAAACATGAAAAACCCGACCAGTGAATGGTCGGGCACAGATGCACATTCTAAAAGCGCAGACACATCTGAAAACAGGACATCATGCGGCGATGGCACGGCCAGACATACACCCATGCCATCGCTGCGCTTCAGTTGGCTGTAGAATGAATTAGACAAGTGCCTGGCAGCAGGTGATTGCCGCGACACCACAGATATCCTCTGCGGTGCAACCACGTGAAAGGTCATTCACTGGCTTTGCAACACCCTGCAGAATCGGACCGTATGCCTCGGCCTTCGCAAGACGCTGCGTCATCTTGTAGCAGATGTTTCCGCAGTTCAAGTCTGGGAAGATGAGGATATTGGCACGACCTGCCAACGGGCTGTCTGGAGCCTTTGCCGCCGCGACGGACGGAACAAGTGCCGCATCTGCCTGAAGTTCCCCATCAACAATCGCGTCAATGCCGAGTTCGGCAATGCGTGCCTTCGTCAATTCCGTGGCCTGAGCCATCTTGTCAACCAATTCGCCTGCGGCACTACCCTTGGATGAATAGCACAGGAAAGCCAGTTTCGGCTGTGTACCGATAAGCGCCTGGTGCGTCTTGATTGTCGCAATTGCGATGTCAACCAGTCCTTCGGCATCAGGATTGGGGTTGACGCCGCAGTCTGCAAAAATCAGCGTATCATCGCCAGCGGGGGACGGCGTCGCCAAATCCATGAGGAAGCAACTTGACGCCATCTTGATGCCCTTGGCGGTGCCGATGCAGTTGAATGCGGAGCGAAGCATATCGCCTGTTGAAGCGATGGAGCCAGCCACCATGCCGTTGGCACGGCCGCTGTTCACCATGAGATTGCCGAAGAACAGACGATTTGCCGTTTTCTTCAGAGACTCTTCCTCGGTCATGCCTTTTGCCTTGCGGCGCTCAAGAAGAATGGCCGCCAGTTCGTTGAAATAGTCAGTCTTCATCCAATCAATGAACTCGACATCCAGATTGTCGAAACTGATGCCTTCAGCGGCTTTCTTGTACTCATCTGCCGTTGCCAGAACCTTGACTTTCGCCAGTTTCTTCGAGGCGATGAGTTGCGCCGCTTTCATTACGCGTGGATCATGTCCTTCGGGAAGAACCAGCGTCATATTTGCGGTGGCGGCCTTCGGGAACAATTTCTGCATCAAACCTGCCATTTGTGTTTACTCCTTTCTGTTAAATGTGTTATTTTCAAAAAATGGGGAAAACTAAATTATTAATTAATAATTATGAATGAAAGCACTTATTTTGTCAGGGCGACGGTCTCCATGGCAATCATCAACTCCTCATTCGTCGGAGTGACAACAAGTTTGAATTTGGATTCGGGCGTACTGAACACAACCTGCTTGCCACGGCAGTTGTTTGCATCGGCATCAAAAGTCGCTCCGAGCACAGCCAGTTTTTCCGCGACACGACGGCGCGTCTCAATGCCGTTTTCACCAATACCACCTGTAAAGGAGATTGCATCGCATCCGCCAAGAATGAGGTAATAAGCGCCAATATACTGGATTAGACGATGCATGAACATATCGTATGCTTCTTTTGCATGGGGATTGCCTGCATCGCGTGCAGCCTCGATGTCACGCATGTCACTGCTCAAGCCAGACACGCCGAGCAATCCGCTCTTCTTGTTCATCATGGTATCGACCTGGTCTGCGGTCATCCCTTCCATCTTCATGAGGAACGGGACAACGGCGGGATCCATGTCACCGCAACGTGTTCCCATGACGAGCCCCATGAGAGGCGTCAGCCCCATGCTGGTATCTACGACCTTGCCGCCGTTGACCGCGCAGAGGGAACTGCCGTTTCCAAGATGGCAGTTGATGATCTTCGCTTTCTTCGGATCCAATCCGAGGAATTCGCATGTATTGAAATAGACGAACTTATGGCTTGTTCCGTGGAAACCGTATTTTCTGATGGCGTATTTGTCATAGTATTCGCGTGGAATGGCGTACATATATGCTTCGGGTCCCATGGTCTGGTGGAAAGCCGTGTCAAAGACCGCCACGTTTGGAACGCCAGGAAATACCTTTTCGCAGGCTTCAATTCCACCCAGATTCGCGGGATTGTGGAGCGGTCCCAGTACGATGCATTCGCGGATGCCTTCTTTCACCGCCTCGTCAACAACAATCGGAGCCGTATATTTTGCACCACCATGCAGCACGCGATGGCCGATTGCCTCGACTTCCTTCAGTGACTTCAGGACACCGTTTTCCTTGTCAACCAGTTTGTCGCAGACAGCCAGAAGTGCCTCGCTGTGATTCTTGATGGTAAGCGCTTCTTCGATTTTCTTGCCCGCTGGCTGGTAGATGAGTTTCGGCGCATCCATGCCGATACGCTCAACAAGACCTTTGGCGAGAACGCTTTTGTCGGTCATGTCAAACAATGTGAATTTCAATGACGAACTACCCGAATTGATAACGAGGACTTTCACTTCACTGCTCCCTGGATTCTTGTTGATGGCTATGACTTATTTTCTATAAAAATTGGAAAACTCAAAATGCTATGGCACTTCTGTCTAAAATCATGTCAATCCTGGAATTCACGCGTACGTTCCCATCGGTCGTTTTTCCGTGAGATGTCAATCGTATATTCGCGTTTGTGCGGGATTGGCGGTACTCCAAGGACATTCTTCATCAGCGCCGTCACAATCCAACGTTCCAGTTTGAGGACGAGCATCTTGCGGCGAAGACGACCTTGCATGTCACGATTCAGGATATTGGGCAACGTGTTCGTCGTGATGATTTCGTCAATGGCTGGATTATTGAGGTTCTCCTTGACTTCCTGCGATGAATAGAAGTGTGTGACGACAAACAGGACACGCTTGGCACCGCATTCCTTCAACCTCTTGCAGCATTCCACGATGGTATTGCCTGTTCTGACCATATCGTCAAACACAATGACTTCCTTTCCGTCAATATCCTCCAGGCGAGTAGGACTGTCCTTGTGCGCTTGGATAATGACCTTGCGTTCGCCTAGGCGCTCCTTGTCCATGAGAAGGAGTTGAGGCATCACTGGCAAATTCACCTCTTTGGCATAATCGCACAAATAGCCGAAGACTTCCTTGACAAAAGGCATCGCGCCTTTGTCTGGGGCACAGATGATAAAGCCTTTCTGGCTCTCCTCTGGACTCATGATTGTCTCCTGCTGCGCAAGGAAATTGGCGTACAGGCAGGCAGGCGAAAGATTATAGAAATTGCCGTTGAACTTTCTGTTGAAAATGTCCTGCACGGACATGGAATGGTTGTGCACTGTCATGACGGCATCAACGCCAGACGTCGCCAGCAATTCCGCGTACAGATTCGATGAAAATGGCTGTCCATCGAATTTTTTATAGTCATTCAAATCACGTGTAAATGCGACACGGCCGTATTCTGGGCGTGGTCCGCGATCCTGTGCGCTGTAGAAGAGATCTGGCTCTATGAGAATAACCCGTTTGGCACCATTGTCCTTTGCCGCGCGAGCCATCAGGAAATTCCGCATTGCGGATGCGTTGCGTGTCAATGACCCGCTGCATGAAGAGACGATGACCACCGTCTTGCCATCCAACGAGTGGCCAATATGATCGAAATCCTTTTCGTCACACATGAAACGCGGACAGAATTCCGTATTTGCAAAGTCCTTGTAGGAAACCAAATCGGAGATTTCGGTCTCCTGTCCAATCTGATGCGCGATATCGCCTGCCAAGGGATCATCACTCATGACACCTACAACAATGACATCGTCAATCATAACCATACCTCTTGCGTTTTGAGTGTTCCGTGTTTGGGGATTACTGGGGCTAGACACCATAATAGTAATATACCCTCTCAAAGTGTTTCCTGCCATTTGCCAGAGGAAAAAAAGATTGTTGTTAGAGTGTGAGTCAAGGAAACTTCTCTCAAGAACATGATATTCTTTGTTTGTTAAAAAATGGACATCATGAGCAAATTCACTCGTTCTTCTGTTGACTAGTCAAGAAAAATTCATACATTATATAATATTTCCAAATTAAACCAACCCTCCAACAAAAACACCATGCCCAAAGAATCCACAACAAAACCTCTGCTGAGAATCGGCGTCATCAGCGATTCTCAATCCTATCCTAGCCGCAATGACTGGGGCATCGTCAACATGTGCCATGCCCTGAAATATTTTTGCGACTGCAATGCCGATGTCATTGTCCATGCAGGTGACCTGGCAGAATATGGCGACGACAAACGCCCTCAGAAATTGTACCGCCAATTGCTTCATGAATACTTTCCTTCCCGTCTTCCAGTCCAAGTGACATGTGCAGGCAACCACGATCTATGGGTACACGGCAAAACAATCCTAAGCCAGCGGCAGTTGTTCGAGGAATACTGCGAGGCCATGGAGGAGCCGATTGAAAACCCGTGCGTGAAAACCGTCAACGGCATCACATTCATCGCCGTCACGGAATTCAATCCACCAACCGAAGCGCTTCCTGCGGATGTTCTCAAGCGTCTCGAAGAGGCACTTGAAAACGTGACAAAATCGAATCCAGACAAGCCCGTCTTCGTGATCACGCACCGAAATCCCCAGGGAACAGTCGCAGGCGCCGCCCTGCCTGGGCATGGAATTCCTGAATTCAGGGAAATCTTCAACCGCTATCCGCAAATCATTTCACTTTCAGCACATACCCATCCGACGCTTTATGACGAGCGTTGCATCTGGCAAGGTGAATTCACCGCCATCAACACCGCCACCATGAGTTACGGCTGCTCCGAGGAACTTCCCGTCAATGCCGTCAATTCCATTGTTCCCTTCAGCAATGAAATTGTGGAATTCATGATGATGTACCTGTATGAGGACCGTCTGGAAATACATCGTCGAAGTGTTACCTTCAATTGCGAAATCAAACCTGAAAACCGCTGGCAAATCCCCCTGCCATACAATCCCGCATCTCCAACGTATTCATTTTCGCAGCGAAGCAATCGAAACGCGCCTGCGTTTCCTCCTGACGCCCAAATCGTCCTTTGGTATGACTATGGCTTCGTCTATTTCGCCATCGAGGCGGCTTCACATGAAGACTTCACACATTTCTACGACATGGCTATTACAGATACGGCGACTGGCGAAAGGAAGGTTTACCGTTATATCTCGGATTTCCATCGACCGCCTGCGCAACGCAGCAGGCGGCCTGTTTTCAAGTTTTCTGAAGGAGCACTCGTTCCTGGAAAGGCCTATCATCTGGAACTGACTCCCGTCGAGACCTTTGGAAATGCAGGGAAGCCTCTTGAATTGGATACTGTCATTCCAGCCACGTATCACTTCCGTTCATTTGCTCCCTACCCGCAGGAGTAGTCTGTTTTGTTCCACAACAATCTCAATTTCACGATATTGTTGTCTTTTGCCTTACCAAGGCATCACACCACCATAATAAGGAAACAAACTGATGACCATCAAACGAATCATGATGATACTCGGCGCGGGAATCGCCACCTTGGCTCAAACGCTCCCCCCGCCATACACGAAAATGCCAGACTCATTTCCAAGCATGAAAGACATTGAGGATGTCCATTGGGTGGATGATTTGGCAAAAATTTCTGCATGGTCGCCCGCCGAAGCGGAAATGCTACCAGCAGACCCTATCGACGGCCACCCTGCTTTCACTTTCCACGTTCCCGTTGACCATTTCGCAGGCGAGGTCAAATATCCTATTGGCTGGCCTCGCGCCTATTGCAGCAAAGTTTCCTCAATCAACTGGAAGGATTATGATTTCTTCCAATTCAAGATTTTCGCAAAAATGAACAGAGAAGCGTTGCCCAAAAAAGCGCTGTCTCTGGCATTTAGAAGCCCCGACAAGGGGATAAATTTCGAACATGCTTTCGGGAAGGACAACTTTCGCCTGAATGAATGGCAGACGTTCGCCCTGCCGATCAGCCGACTTGCCGCGCTGCATTCAGTCAATACCATTGGCATTTATGTCTGTGAATCGGAATACAACCACGGCGACACGCTTGATTTCACCATCGGAGGCTTCAGGCTGATTCGCTCGTCTGCAATTAAAATCACCTCTCTTGCATGTGATGGAGTCAACTATGGCAAGATGCCCGTGCTGAACGTTACTCTGACAGCCGAAGGATCAAGCACCGACATGGGAAAGGGCGTGCCTTTCACGCTATCGAATTCAACGGGGAAGGTACTGCGGCATGAAATCCTTCCTGTAATACGAGGTGTCCACAGCATTGCCATGGATGTTTCCGAACTACGTCTGACGGCTGGTGACTACAAGTTGACGGCATTCCCTGAGAATCCTGAAAAGAGACTGAGCGTCGGATTCAAAATCATTGATTCTCCATGGGAGGTGAAGAAATGACAACACGCACCATTGTCTTCACACTCATATGCGCCGCCATCGGCATGCAAGCGCAACTCTGCTCATACGTCGTTCCAAAAGCGACTGCACCTATTGTCATCGACGGTAAACTAGACGAAACTGACTGGAAAAAAGCGCCGTTGATTGATGATTTCCAACCATGGGGCAACGGATCCAAGGCGGAACTGACCCCGACACGCGTCTGGATCGCCCAGGAAAAGGACGCTTTGTGCATCGCCGCCGAATGCATGGAGGAATTCCCCAATGCCTTGCTCGCCAAGGCCACCCATGATGGCCCTACCTGGAACGACGACCATCTGGAGTTCTTCTTCGACCCTGCGGGAGAGCGAAAGGGATTCGTCCAAATCGTTGTCAACTGCAAGGGGACAGTCTCTGACTTGAGCGTCGTCAAAAAGGATGGTCGCGGGATTTCCGATTTTGGATGGGAATCTGAGGCTGAGGTCAAGACAACCATCGGTCAGGACCGCTGGAACATGGAAATGCGCATACCATTCGCCAATCTGCCACAGTCCACGCCTGGCATGGACTGGACATTCCATGTCGCACGAGGTCGCTATACGATGGTCACACAGAACATGACATCTCTCAAAAGTCCTATCAAGGGTTTCCACGAGGTTGAAGCCTTTGATTTTCTCTGTGGCATCAAAGGCGAACCAACAGGCATTCTCACTGTCACTCAAGATTTCGGCACTACGAATGAGGGGAAAAACATCGCATCCATTACACTTAAAAATACATCCGACACGCCTAAAACAATTACCGTGACCATGGAAATCACAGGTGATGACGGTCAGCCAAAGCCTTTCGCCGTGACCGCCCCCCTGCCCCCTACCGTAACCAAAACCATTCACGTCCCCTGGGTCTGCTCGCGCGCCGCCGAGGGAAAATCCATGACGATGAAAGTCGAAATGGACGGCAAGCGGATTCAGGCCTTTTCCGCCTTGGTGAATAAAGTCCATCCTTTCATTGGACCGCTTGCCACTAATGTTCTGTTTTTTGATGACCGTACTCCCGCCGTCGTTGATTTCAACGTCAATGCCATACTCGACAGCCCCATGACGGTTTTCTGGGAACTGTGGCCGCACGACGGCGCGGTAGTGCCCCTCATCTCAGGACAAACAGCCGTTCAGGCACGGGAAATGCGCATCCGCATATACACCACCTTCCTTTCGCCTGGGCTCTACACTCTCCGCAGATATTTGTTTGACGATGCCACAGGAAAACGCATCGTCGTCAACGACGCTGAAGTCGTACTGATTCACTCACCATGGAACTGAAGCACTTGCAAGGAGATACACCATGAAACAGTTTTTACGTGACAACTTGCTGCCCCTGCTTGTCTCTCTCGCGATTCCACTCGTCGCAGATATCTACAAATACGACTTCGCCGATGACAAAGGCCCTGTCCAAGACGGCTTCGTCAAAATCACCGACAAGGATTCTGACGACATACAATGGATAAAAAAAGGACAGAACCTCAAGGCGGTGTTCACATCTTTTTCATACGAAATCAAAAACAATGTCCTGCCAACCCGATACCCGATCAACCTGTCGGCTGGTAACGTGCAAGGACGTTTGTGGGCATCGTTCAAACTGCCTAAAGTTGCGCCAGGAAAATACCACTTGTGGGCGCTCTGCGGCCTTGCAAATGGCCATCCTCGCCATGTCTGGGACATCCAGTTGACCGCAGGCAGCGGCTCATCCAAATTGACGTTCATGGGTGCCGACGAAATCATGGAGATGGATTTCGAGGCGACGGCGGGAAACAACGGCCTTGATGTTTATATTACGTCCAGAGGATCCTGGGTTTTAAATGCACTTGTCCTTATTCCCGCCGATGAATGGAAAGCAGCGCGGGACAGTTGGCTCAAGGAACTCCGCGACGAGATTTTCATCCTGCCGAAACCCGTTCGAGCAAAGTGGTCCTACCAGCCGCAAAAATGCACGTTGCCTGAACCGAACTGGACGGAAAAGCAGAAGGCAGACGGACTCGCCATTTATACGCGTAACTGGGCGACGCCCATTTGGCCAGATCACTTCCCTGCGCAGGCTGAACTCGATGCACCTGTTCGTGCGTTTGCCTCCCAAGGCGAGAGGGAAATCCTCAACTTCGCCATCTATCCGCTAAAGGATTTCGAGAATGTCCGCATCGCGGTCAGCAATCTGGTCAACGAAAGCACGGGCGACCGCATCTGGGCTTCGGACATTGACGTTCGCTATGTCCGATACATGTATGTCCGCCCCAACTACAACATCCACGGCATCTACTATCGTGCGCCTGACGTTCTCATGCCGTGGCGTTCCCCCATCCGAGCAGCCAAGGGGGAGAACCTCCGCGTATGGTTGACAGTGAAAACGCCTACGAACTGCCCAGAAGGATTCTACCGTGGTACCGTGGGCATCTTCGCCGATGAAACGATAGTCAATGTCCCCCTGACGCTGCGCGTCCTCCCCATCGTCCTGACGCAGGATGAATCTTTGACATTCGGACAGTATTACCACAATCCCATCGACTGGATGAATTCCGTCAAAGACGACTTCTCACGCAAATGGCTTGCGGAAAGGGTGCAGAAGGAACATGAGTTCATGCGTGATCTCGCTCACACGAACTATAATGTCTCCATCGGCCTATTCAAAAATAACGGGAAGTTCTATCCAGACATTGACGCCTTCCAGAAAAAAGTGGACACGCTTGTCAAATATGGCATGACACGACCCGTGCCGACAAGTTTTGGCGTCGGCACCGTCTATGCGAAATACCTGACTGGGGGTATGGGAAGCCATCTTAGCACAGTCCAGATTCCGCCGCAGGAATTCTTCGACGAAATCACCGACATCATCCGCATCATCCATCGGGAAGCAATTCGGCGGCAGTGGCCTGAATTGCTCTTCTACCCTGTTGACGAACCTTCGACGGCTCGAACATCGGTCGAGTTCATGACAAAAATCATGGAGGCAATCAAGAAGGTGCCTGGCGTCCGCACGTATGTCACCGCCGACCCGTCGCATGAGCAATTCGAACCGATGAAGCCATTTGTCGATGTATGGTGCTGCCAGCCTTACGCCTTCCCTCGTGAGCGAGTTCTCAAAGACATGGCTGAGCGCCCAGGCCTCGAATATTGGTGCTATCCGAACCACATTTCAGGGGAAAACGACCATACTCCCTGCACAGGGGCACGAATGACCTACGGCTTCGGCCTCTGGAATTCTGGTTTCAGATGTCTCATCCCGTGGATTTTCGGCTCGTCAAATGGAAGCCAGTGGAATTACCTCGACAGCAAGACGTCGGATTTCAGCAACCGCTATGACATGGACGGTTCGGTCATCCCCGTGACACTCTGGGCCGCATACGCTGAAGGAATGGATGACGGACGCTATATCAATACTCTTGAAAAACTCATCGGGCAGGCGCGTGACGACGGTTTCCAACAAGCGGCCGACAAGGCGCAACAAGTCCTTGAATTCGTGCGTTCATCCATCCATGTTCAACTGAAATACAAAATCAATGACCTATGGGAAGCGGATGCATTTGATGCCTATCGCTGGCTTATTGCCACCGAAATCATGAAATTGCAGAAACAGTTGAAAAACAGATGAACATTGGAACTCCCATGGGAAAAGACACGCTATTCAAATTCCTTCTGGTCATTGTCGCTCTCTTTGCCATGCTGACCCCACTGGCGGCAGGCACTGAGCGTGACAATGCCTCGTCTTCTTCATATACATTTAAATCCAATGATGCACAATCGTATGTAATACAGCCAGAAAGAAACTCAGAATTCAATTTGTCCGATTCAGACCTATCCGAGAAGCCAACAACCATAGGCTATAATATCACCATTCTTATCTCCGTGACAGCATCCTGCATCATTCTCGCACTGATTCTGGTCGCTTTATCACAGTATAATGAACGAAAAGCCATTGAATCGACAGCCAAGGCAAAGGCCACTTTCTTCGCTTCGGTCAGCCATGATATCCGCACGCCACTCAATGCAATCATCGGTTTTTCTGAAATGCTTCGCGACGGTGTTGAAAGCAAGGAGGTTCAGAAAAAGTATCTGGACAGCATCCTTTTCAGCAGTAACACGCTGCTGCAACTCATCAACGATGTCCTCGACCTCTCAAAACTGGAAGCTGGGAAAATGGTCTTCGCAAACGAACCTTGCGATTTTCGTGAACTCTCGGAAAAAATCGTTTCTGCATTTCGCCCTCAAGCGATGAAAAACAATGTCAGTTTAATCATGAAAATCGACAAACTGCCGATAATTGAAATCGACCAGCAACGCGTCAGGCAAATTCTCTTCAACTTGATTGGAAATGCCGTCAAATTCACCGCCGTAGGCTCCATCACGCTTAGTGCGTATTTTGAAACAGATTCTTTTAATGAAGGAGATCTTCATTTTTCCGTGACGGATACTGGCATCGGCATTTCAGAAGAGGACATGCGTAATCTTGCACAGCCATTCGTTCAAGTCAGAAATACAGCTGGAATTACGCAAGGCACTGGACTCGGACTCGCCATCTGCCAGCAGATGCTCTCAAAAATGAATGGAAAACTCTCCATTAAAAGCACCATTGGAAAAGGCAGCACATTTTCAGTCGTCATGCGCAATGTCCGCTACAAATGGCCAACGGACGAAGTCAATGAACAGCGGACCTCGCATATTACATCCGTCAATACTGAAACAGCGAATCTCACACTGCTGATCGTAGATGACACGCCTCTCAACCTCTCTGTCATGACAGCAATGCTCAAACGCATCGGGCTGACAAAAATCATCACGGCATCCAACGGCAAGGACGCTCTCGACAAACTGGCAGAAAATCCTTCTGTTGACATAATACTTACTGACATGTGGATGCCGTTTATGGGTGGCGCCGACCTGGTGGCCGCCGTCCGTTCCAACCCGAAAACCGCAAACATCATCGTCTATACCGTCACCGCC
>JAGCTA010000303.1 GCA_017963875.1 Victivallales bacterium
GTCTTCCAGATGAAGTTGTCGCCTGCGTCGGCGGCGGGTCGAACGCCATTGGCATGTTCGCGGGCTTTGAAGACACACCGAAAGTTCGACGCGTCGGCGTCGAAGCGGGTGGAATGGGCATATCCACGGGACAGCACGCCGCGTCCATCACAGGCGGAAAACTGGGCATTCTCCATGGCATGAAAGCGTATTTCCTTCAAGATGAAAATGGACAGATTCTTGATACATATTCTGTTTCCGCAGGCCTTGATTATTCTGGGGTTGGACCTGAACATTGCTATTTTGCAGACGAAAAACTCGCTTTCTATGAAGTCGCCAATGATGACGAGGCCGTAAATGCATTTGACATGCTCTGCCGATTCGAGGGAATCATCCCCGCATTGGAGAGTTCACACGCCCTCGCATACGCCATCCGCGAAGCACCCAAGCACAGCAACGAACACATCATCGTAGTCAACTTGTCGGGACGCGGTGACAAAGACATGGAAAACATCAGACAATACAAGGCAAATCATGGACAGAATAACTAATATTTTTACAAAACGCAAGCCTCTCATCATTTTTACGAGCGTTGGTTATCCGACGGAGGAACAATGCGAACAGGCCGTCTGCGCAGCCATCGAAAAAGGTGCTGACATCATTGAACTTGGTGTTCCCTTTTCAGACCCGATGGCTGACGGCCCTGTCATCTCCGCCGCGTCTCAAATCGCCATCAAGGCAGGAATGACCTTGAATAAAGCGATTGATTTTGCGGCACGCATCCGTGCGCGCTTTCCAGACGTCGGGTTGATTCTTTTCAGTTACATGAACCCGTTGCTGCATGAAGGATATGACAATGTATGCAAGCGGCTTGCCGAAGCAGGTGTCGATGGCATTCTTCCCGTTGATCTTCCATTGGAGGAACGGGATGAACTGTTGAAGCCTGCGCGTGCCAACGGCCTTCACATCATTCCACTCGTATCGCCGCTGACGCCCGAAGACCGCATTGAGAAAATCGTCTCAAACATGACTGGCTTTGTCTATTACATCAATGTCGCGGGTGTCACTGGAGTCCGCAATGAACTTCCCCCCGATGCATCGGAGCACATTGCGGCCATCAAACGGCACACATCCCTTCCCGTCGCCGCAGGCTTCGGCATTGCCTCGGCCCATGCGGCCTGCCTGGCCGCAAAATCCGCCGACGGCGTCATATCTGGTTCAGGCTTCGTGAAAGCGACCGCGCTCTCCGCGCAAGCAGCAGGGGAATTCACATCTGAACTTCTCCGTGGCATCGCCGAAGCAGAATAGATTACCAACGAATAAGGACAATCCATGAAACCCATAACCTACTGTATGCCAGTCCCAACAGAGAGCGCAGAAGCCCGTCGGGAAACCCTGCGGACATACGCCGACAATGGAATCAGCCATATCGTCTTAAGTAGCACCCTACTTGAGCACTTCATGGTCGTGCCTGATGACATTGCGGCATTTGAAACCGACATGCGTGATTGCGGCATTTCCTTCATGGATGCCCATGCACCCTGGGGAACATGGAAGGACCCTGGCGTTCCCTTCGAAGAACAGCATGAACTGATCGTCCTCCGCCATCGAATGGCATTGCACATCTGCAATCACTTCGGCGTGACCAGCATCGCCTATCATACCGCCAACACGTTTAATCACATATACGGAAAACATCTGGTTATTGATGATTATTATCAGATGCTTATTCGCTCAATGACAGAACTGCTTCCCGATGCGGAACGGCATGGCGTCGTCATGGCCTTGGAAAACCAGTGGACGCCGCTCAATCAATCAGCCTATCTCCTTAAAGCCGCCCAGCATTTTAACTCCCAATGGGTTGGCATCTGCTATGATGCAGGGCATGGCAACCTGACGGAACACGGCAATGAATTTCCTGGGCAGACGTGCGTGCCAGGCATCTGGCAGGACATCGGGCTTCCCGTCGTGTGGGAAGAGCAATTCATCGAGAAAGTCCGCCCATATATTGTCAACTGCCACCTTCACGACAACAACGGCATCATCGACCAGCACAATCTCCCAGGCAATGGCACCGTCGACTGGAAGCGAATCATGGCGATTCTCGCCAATGCGCCACGCCTTCAATGCATCCAAAGTGAAGTCAGTATGGGCAAGACTGATGCTCCAAGTATTCCTGAACTTGTCAAATCATTTTCCGACCTTTTGGACCTAAATCCGTGAAATACTGCTTGACGGACTATTTCGTTGTCGATGCTCGGTTACGTACAGTCAAATCATTTTCCAACCTTTAGGCATTATCATGACAGAAACTCCATCCCAGACACTTGAACTTAGCAAATCATATCCCGTCCATTTTTCGTATGACGGCTCTGACGCAGATTTTGCAACATGGAATCCCGTTGAAGTATCGCCGCAGACAATCAGATACACCTCCCCTGATGGTAAACTTGCATTGTCCGTGGAATACCGCACATTCCCTGGATTTCCCGTGACGGAAATCATCCCTGTCATCGAATGCATCGGAAATGAAGACACCGCTATCATCGAAAACATCCGCTCGCTCCATCTTGCTCATCCCTGCTCCAGCCTTCAACTCCATGTAAGGCGCACGACAGGTTCCAAGACAATGCAGACGGACTTCCAGCGGAATGACGTGATGCTTCAGAGCCGCTTCGGTTGTGACACGCTCCACATCACAACCGACGAGGGATTATCCTGCTCAACTTGGATTCCCTATTTCGGCGTTGACATCAATGCCTTGAACGGCCTCGAAATTGCCATCGGCTGGTCGGGAGCATGGCGTGCCGACATACAGTTGAGAAAAGATGACTTCCTGCTGGACGTGGGTCTGGATGGCGCCCGCTTCAAAATGCGCCCAAACGAATGCTTCTCCCTGCCTACCATACTTGTAATGGAACGCAACGGAATGTCCGTCGCCGATGGTCTGGCGGTCTTTCATCGCTTTATGCTTGAACACAAGGCACCACGTGATTCCAAAGGCCGTCTCTTCCAGCCATGGTTGCCTACTGGGGCGGGCGGTGGCAACAAAACCGACGCCAATATGCTCAAGATACTTGACGGCGTCAACAAAGAATTTCCTGGCTTTTTCAATGTCTATTGGGTCGATGCGAACTGGTACGGCGAGCATCGTGAAACGCTCCAGCCGCCGAACTGCGGCCCCGACTGGTGGAAATACGTCGGAGATTGGCATCTCAACACCTGGGCTCATCCAGACGGCAACATGAAGAAAGTTTCCGATGCGGTGCATGCGGCGGGCATGAAATTCCTTGTCTGGTTCGAGCCAGAACGCGCCACCATCCATGCCCCCATTGTCACGGAACATCCTGAATTCTTCCATCGCGTGAAAGAAAATCCCTCCGACTACCAATTCCTCCTTGACCTGGGGAATCCAGATGCACGCAACTGGGCCATTGGCGAAATTTGCAGGAACATTGAGGAAAGTGGCATCGACATCTATCGGCAGGACAACAATTTTACTGTCACACTATCCAGAATATGGGCAGACAACGAAGAGCCTGAGCGAAAAGGAGTCAATGAAATCAAGCATATCAACGGTCTTTACGCTTTCTGGGACGAACTCCGCAGACGCTATCCTGACATGCTCCTCGAAAACTGCGCCGCTGGAGGCAGGCGTATGGACTACCAGATGATGTCACGCTCGCATAGTTATTGCCGCGACGACGCCCACATGGCAAAGAACTGCGACGAAATGACGCAGAACATCACACTCAACACAACCGCGTACATCCCCATCACTGGCGGCGAGACTTTCACAGTGCCGATTTTCGACGACTATGCTTTTCTCAGCCGACTTGCCGCAGGGACAGTCTTCACACCGTCTGATTTCCAGGGCATGTTCCTGTCGCGCACACCATCCAAGGAAGAACTGGACTGGTTCCGAAAAATGTTCACCGTCGCCAAACGCATCCAGCGTTATTTTCTCGGCGACTATTATGCCCTCACGGACATTCCATTCAACAGTTCGGAAATCTTCTGTGCGTATCAACTTCATCTCCCAGACACGTCGGAAGGCTTTATCGCCGTATTCCGCCGAAAGGACTGTCTGGAAGATACCTTCACAGCAACTCTTCATGGAATCGACCGCACGGCCGTGTATTCTGTTGAGGAACTTGACGGCACTGTCAGCACCATGTCAGGCAATGAACTTACCAGATGGGCAATTACGCTTTCCTCCCCTCGTTCCACCCGCTGGTTCTTCTATCATAGGATTCCATAGGAGGCGCCTGTTTTTTTCAAAAGCATTCTTATATGCCCTTCTGATTATTTTTTCAGGAGTTCCTTAATTTTTCTGGATGTTTCAATATCCTGAACACCCTTTCCGCTCTCATTCGTCCAATACTTGTCTGCATGGTTTTGCAAGAGAAGGCGTACCATGTCTGCCTGGTACATTTGGACAGCAATGATAAGAGCCGTTACTATATTTAGTTTTTTTTCAGTAACTTGTTTTTTGTACGCTGAGCCAAGAGCATCAAATTTAACTGGAATATTGACATTTGCCTTCTTTTTTATCAGATCTGATATGACTTCATCCGATACACCACATGATATGGCTATCGGTACGACTGGTTCATCTTCATCGTATTTTTTCTGATATTCTAAATATGTATTGGTCATTCTCTTGTCTCTATGTTCAAAAATGCTTCTGTAACCATACGGCGTGCAGCATTTTGCCTTTCCAGTGGAAAGCAGTACTTTCAAATATGAAAGCCGTGTTTCGCCTGCCACACTGTCATAAGCAATGGGAGTATCCCTCATAATCGCGTCTAGAAGAAATTCAGGACGGTCTGGCATTTGTCCTATAAAACGTATCCAGACATTGGGATTTGCACCATTTTTAATCAGCAGTGAAAACATTGGTAACCTATTTGCTAAGAAACCACGACTAACTATTACCCCAAGTGGAGTGATGGAAGTCCCCTGCCCCTTCGCTTCTGTATCTGCTTTATATTTCAAGAGAAGTTCTGCCACCTCTAGATTATTCATTTCACATGCGTGCCAGAGAAGTGTTTTTCCATAGGAAGGAATTATCGTATTGGGGGAATACCCCGTTTTCAAATACGACTGCAATTTCTGGACATCACCATCAACAGCAGATTTAATAAAATGTCCATATTCTTGGAAATCACTCGCCTTTTTTCCGTCATGATTCTTGATTGTGGCATCAGCGCCAAGGTTAAGGAGCAAGTTTTTGATTACATGCTGACAGGATTTCTCTGCCTCAAACAGTGGTGTTTCAACATCGTTGTTCCAAGCATTCATGTCTGCTCCCGAAGCAATAAGAAGAGCAGCGATATCGAACAATCCATGTCTGGCCGCATAATGCAATGCGGTATTTCCCTGTTTATCAACCTCTCGGACATCATGATTGACAAGAATCAATTCTGATACAAGTTTTTGATAATGCATCCCTGATATCAAGTGGTTAAGCAATTGGTTTTCCAGTCTGTCAATCCCCCCATTAGTCAAAATCCACTCTTGTTCTTGTGAAAACAAAGACATTCCTTGCTTTTTCAGCAATAAATTTGCATCGGCCCCAAGATTCAGGAGTTCCTTTAAAAGCAAATCGCGTTTATAGAAACGGTTTGACAGAAGAACTAACAGCAATGGCCTTGACTTATTCGGTGTTTTTGAATAATCAACTATTTCAACATTTGGATCTATCCGCCCTGTTTTCAACTGCCGTAAAAGTCCTTCAGAAAACTGTATGTCTTTTTGAGTATAATCATTAGTTCCTTTGACTCTCTTCAGATATTTTTCAACAGATTGCTGTAACTTTTTTGTGGCCTCTGGATTGAACTTGGATTTATCTACATTCTTTGCACGTTGGTTAATTTTGATTTGTTCCTTCAAACGATAACGCTGCGCATGATGCACAAGGCATTTGAACTCATTGAAGTGTTCAAGCACATAGGACCTATCCGTTGCGAGAATCGGTATTTTTTCACTGATTTCACGCTCGTCTATTTTTGTTTGGGAGTTTTCACTGGCAAGTTTTTCTTCAACATCCGCAAGCCGTTCCTCAAGGGTTATATGCCTTGAAAAAAACTTTTCAATATTTTTTTTCTGTGAACGAATCTTTTTAGGACTAAAAAATGCTATCAACTGAACATCACCATTTGGCATTTCAAAAACCAGCGGATTGACCATTTGCGACTCTTTCGACAACGTCAAACCGCTGGCTTTCCATTCACGAAATACAAAACCGTCTGGCACAGTTGCTGCCGCTGTCATCTTCATCCCCACGGTCGTAATTCTTCCACCAATTCCATTAATGACTGATAATGAACAAGTTGTTGGACAAACAACTCTAAAACCAATACCATAATAGTTGCTTTTTGGTTCGTTGCCTCCCCTGAAGGCTGAACGGCACTCATTCACTTTGTTGTTCCATGCTCCACCTCGAATGACGCGGTATTCTCCCATCATTGCCCCTTTCGGGTCTGTCACCGTTGTGTTTGGATACATACCTTTCCAGTCCAGACACCATTCCCAAACGTTTCCATGCATATCATAGAGTCCCCAATCATTCGGCTGATAACACCCGACCTTAGTATGTTCCTGATAGCCGCCTCTATTGTCACGTTGACGATAGAATTCAAATCTGCCTAGATCGTATAATCCTGCATATCCGTTATCTGGAAACAAATCTCTTCCTGAACCAAAAGCCGTTGAAGTCTTCGCGCGACAAGCGTATTCCCATTGCGCCTCCGTCGGAAGGTCAATTCTCAAACCGCATTTCGCTCGTAGTTTTCCAAGAAACGACATTGAATCAACCACATGACCACGCTCTGGCCATCCTGCCCCTTCATCTGTTCCCCGAATCATCTGATAGGACACGCTCTCAACTGGTCTGGCCTCTCCTTGATGTTTTGCAGGATTGCTTCCCATCACAGTTTCCCATTGTCTTTGTGTATATTCAAAAATGCCAATATAGAAATCTTTAGTCAGAATAACTTTGTGAGACGTCTCATCTTCTCTCCTTTCCAACTCATCATGCGGCGATCCCATGTCAAAAGTTCCAGCGGGAATATGCCGTAACCACAGTTCCCTTGTTCGACATATATCGTTACTAACATCTGGCGGTACATCACTGAAGCGCACAAATCCTGTAAGAAGATCAACAATCATATACGGCATAACTCTATTGTTTGCCGTATGTTTTTCTCCTTCGTGGTCAACATTATTACCCTGCGATGGCTTCAGAACAGCCTCCTCTGAACTTGAGTTAGTCATTTGTGACACATCTGGACTCAACTGCGATGGATTGACCCCACTGTCGGTAGATGGAGCAGTTGCCGCAGTTCCAGCATTGCTTTCCATTGTGTTCTGGGAAATGGAAGTTACTTTTTGAGGTTCTGCTTTCTCCTCTTTTTCCGCTGGAGTGTTCGGTGGATTTTGAGATGCAGTAACAACAGGGGTACTGTTTTCTGCATTGACCAGGACTTCAGGCTCATTTTGTGAAAAACGAGCAAACAGGACCTTGCCAATAATCATAAGTGTCAGCAGCAACCCAACTACTAGTATCGCTACATCTATTTTCTTTAGCCGTTTATGGTTCGACTTCCGAGAGACGAGCATCAAAAGAAGGTCCTGCGGCGTCTGAGGGCGTTTATCGGGAGACTTTTCCATCATATGCTCAATCAGGTGTATCAAATCCGCATCCAGATCTGGGCGGATTTCCGCAAGCGGGGTCGGCTTTTCCTCAAGGACCTTGAGAATGATCTCCACGTCGGTGGTTCCGTCATAGGGAACCTTCCCCGTCGCGATGGCATAGAGAGAGGTACCAAGGCAATAGATGTCGGAGCGTATATCCACGGACTTGGCATCGCGGCATTGCTCTGGGCTGCAAAAAGCGGGGGTTCCAAGGACGGCCTGGTCCACTGTGAGAGTAAGTTCTCCTTCATTGCCATTGTGCATCGCCTTCGCAATCCCGAGGTCCATGAGTTTTATGGAGCCGTCTGAGCACAGCATGATGTTCGAGGGCTTGATGTCGCGGTGGACGATTCCCATTCGGTGGAGTTCCACAAGCGCCTTTGTCATCTCGTATGCGATTTCCCGAATGCGTTGCGAGGGAAGGTGCTTTCCTTGCGAATAATCAAACAAAGTCTGCCCCTCGACATATTCCATGACGATGAAGAGCAGCCCTGTCGTGGGGTCATTACCGACATCATACACCTTCACAATATTGGGATGATCCACTTTCTGAGCCAGTTGCGCCTCACGCACAAAACGCTTCGCCATCATCGGATCCCTCACACCCAGTTCAGGCTTCATGACCTTGATGGCGAACTTCTTGTTCAGCAGCGTATGCGTTGCCAGATATACATCCGCCATGCCGCCAGAGCCAAGAACACACTCAATGCGATAATTGCCTATTGATTGTAAAGTCGTCATAGGATTAATGTTCTCCAATGACGCTTACTATAGTTTTTCAAACTATGAAATCAACTTAAACACAGGAAGTTCAGTGGCTAGAATTATTATTGCCAATTGAAAAAGTAAACGCACCCCCAATCCTGTATTCCTGTGCATTTACTTTTACAAAGCGGAGGAGGCGCATTTACCCTGTCTCAAGAAAGTCTGAGCTTTGACGCGGCCTGGACTTGCCGAAATGCATTTTCTCCATTGTTGTATGCCGTTGTCCTGTCCCACATCCTCCCGGGAGGATGTGCGTTTACTCTGACAGGGATTCCAGCAATACAGGAGAAAACACATGAGTCATCTTACGCATGAGGAAAGAC
>JAGCTA010000304.1 GCA_017963875.1 Victivallales bacterium
ATAAATGCCTTCTTGTTTTCTTCGATTCTTCTAGCTATTCCCTTGATGTCAAGGTTCAATATTTCGTCTATCTTGAATGATTCAAGTTGCTTCGCGATGTCGGTGCGCCTTTGACAGGTATCTTTGAACTGCAAAAGCAAATTACTCGATTCCTCAATATCTTCTGTAAGCAAATCGGAAGGTATGCTTCCCGCTGCAAAAAGAGTCTGAAGGAGCTTGCGGACTCTATCAAGAACTCCGAATCTGGTGTCTGAGACATCCAACGCAAACAGTTTTGCGATATGATTAAACTCAGTCTCAAGTCGTAGCGTTACCGTTTGTATTGTAGTGATACAATCTTGTAGCTCGCCTTCAAGTGTTGGTGACCAAGCTAGATCTTTTAGTAACCTTAGATTTCGATAATCAGACATGTCGACCAGTACGGCGGCTGTTCCAAGATTGGATACACACTGTAATGTTGCGTTGTAATCATCAATTGATTGCTTCGTACAGTCTATATCAATACATCTGACGAACTTTGATGCTTCCTTGTTCAGAAGTACTCCAAAGCAATCGTATGCGGACATTCCATTGGGATATCTCGTGTGAAGCGCTACAACATATTTGTTCAGTTCTCGTTGCAACGCCTCCAATTGTGAAACTGTAGCAGACCAGTCTATAGGTTCCGAAAGATCCCCAACATTTAATGCTGAAGAGAATTGGGCAAGGACATCCGCTTTTCCTGCTTTATTGGAATGAAGTTCCAGACAGAAAGGTTCAAGACCTATCGACAAAAGACGTCTGTGGACTACATCAAGTGCTGCTTTCTTCTCGGATACGAATAATACTTTTCTACCCAATGCCATGTTGTGGGCAATGATATTTGTGATCGTCTGCGATTTCCCTGTCCCAGGTGGTCCGTGTAAGACAAATGATTTGCCCAAAGCAGAATACAGAACAGCCGTTAATTGCGTCGAATCGGCGCTCATTGGACAAAAAAGCGATTTACAGTCAATGATATGGGAGATTTCGTTTGGCGGGAAAACTTCAACACCATCCTTGTAGACCCCACCACCATCAATCAAGTGTGCTACAAGCTTGTTCTTTTTAAAGTCCTCTATCCTGGACGTCATGTCCTTCCACATGACAAACTTGCCGAAAGAGAACTGTCCGACAAGAGCTTCTTCGACAACAGACCATCCTTGTTTGCCTTGAATTGCGTCACGGAAGCTATCCATTATCTGAGGAACATCAACACCTGATGCATCAACCGGGAGCGGATCAACTTTGTGCACGGTAATCCCGAATTGGCAGCGTAAAAGTTCAAGAAGCGTTGCATTCAGGACGGTATCATCGTCAAGCCTCGCCATTCTAATCCCATCAGAAATAGATCGCCTCTCAAGCCTGACTGGCACAAGCAGAATGGGTGAACGGTAAACATGTTCGTCGGTCTCCGAGATTTTCCATTCAAGAAATCCAAGTGCAAGGAATAGTGTGTTGACGCCAGATTCTTCCAAATCAAGCTTCGCAAGACGATAGAGCTCTTTTAGACGTCTCTGTGTTTCAGAAGGTGACAACCGAGACCATAATTTCCTTTTCTCAAGTTCCTTTTCAAGATTGATATTAAAGTTAGCTGGAGTGTAGTTCAATCGCCCATGAATGTAGTCTTGATATTTCTCTTCACCGAGCAGAACAGACAACGACTGAATAATAACAATCTCATCAGCTGCAATTTTATCTTCTAAAGCTCCTAAATTCGGGCAAAGGAGTGGGATTATCTTTTTGGAATCTTTGAGGTTAAGGAGCCTGTTGCCCAGAGTGAGGTCTAAAAGTTTCTGAGCCCAGCGCGCAACACGGCCAACGGGTTTTAATAATCCGTCTTGTTGCGTCGAAGCTCCCTCGGATACATCAGATGACCAGTCGCTGAAATCCTCCCTGACAAATGATCCAATTCTATCGCATACACCGCCGCAACAAGGGCACTGCGGAGTTCTGTAGGGATATATCTCCCCACAGTTACGACACTTGAAATATTCACCAGACCAGATCATCTGTCAAATTCTCCACTCATCCGATTGATTTGCGAAGGTCGAAACTTGTGTATGAGAGTTCGCCTTCCCAACCGCATCCCGGACAATGACCATGCATTCTATCAGGTGTCATGCACACCACTGCATGGCAGGTGTCACAATAGAACATCCCACCATTTCCGCAATGCGGACACTTGAATCCGCTGTTGTCAAGCTCGTTGACGTTGATGTTTCCGCCTGACGATCCACCTCCTTCCAGTTTCCCTTCCAGTGGATGAACTGCTGCTAACGAGAACTTGTCCAATTCACTCATCTTGTATCGAATCAAGAAATACCTTCTGGTCTTTGAACACATACCAGGTATAAGAACCTGCCGAAACTCTCCCATCGGATGGCACTCCTCCGCTGTGGCCTTCCGCACCTCACCATTAGATAATTCCGCTAAATCGTCCTTTACCCCATCACCATTCATCATCGAAGCTGTGACACTCCTGACGGATGCCGTCACGCACTGAAACAGCTTTCCGAACGACTCTGCCGACATATCCCGCATGACGTAAGTGTTGGGCGTAATTTCCTTAAGGATGGAAAAGTCAACATCATCCCCGCATCCAACGGCATAAATCGAAACGGTGGGATAGTACTTGCGGAACTTCGCATAGCCAACCCGCCAATTGTCTGTAGGCTGCCCATCTGTAATGAGGAACACGATTGGTTTGTAGTCACCTCGAATCTCTCGCGTAGTTTTGGTTACCTTGGAATTGCATTCGGATGTCAACATCTCAAAAGCCTTTCCAAGGCTCGTTCCTGACGAGAGGTCAAGCGATGGAATTCTGATGTCAAGAACTGACGAAAGCGGAACTTCCACCTTAGCCTTACTGCCAAATGAGATAACGGACATTGCGCCAATCTCAATGACCATTGGGTCTTTTTTTAATGCTTGAAGAAGCATCTGCATTCCATCATGCATTGCAGTAATGGCATTCCCCACCATTGATTCCGACACATCAACCATTACAAATACTGGCAGTCTTCGCATTTTTCAACTATCCTACTTGTTTACCATCTGCACATAGATCATTCTGGAGGTCTCATCGTCAAGACGAATCTGAACACCGTCTTGAAGTTCAATGATGCTTCCTGCTGGAATAGGTTTCTTAGTTTTCAAATCCATCATTCCTGCCGCACGTTCGTTGCGCAGATACCATTTCCCCTTATGAAATTGGAAACAAGCAAGCGATTTCTTCTGCTCGTCCGTCAGCTTTTCATTGCGAGCAATGTGCGGATTCGAGTGCCATTGATAGAGCCTCGTTCCGTTATACACCATCACACGCATGCCCATCGGTTTGTAGGAAGTGCCAGCCTTGTTGTAAAGATTCAAAACGGGCAACGGGATGTCATAAGACGCACCACAGAATGGACATTTGGGCTTCGATGCGGAGTTGTCAAAGACAAACCACTTCTGCTTACAACTTGGATTCTGACAAGGAATCATCAAATCCATAGTTTGAATGATTGCATCTTCCCACTCGAATGCAGCTGGGCGTGCTCCAGGATTATGAAGTCCCTGTACAAACGCACGATCAAATAACGTTTTCAAGTACGGACCAAGAATCGTATATGGCAACTTGTTCAAATCCATCCAAGGAAGAAGATACGGCCATTTTGACTTTGGATAGTTATCGTGCACCCAATTTACATCATAGCGATTCACCTTGTTAGTCGGGTCTTCGATAAACACAGCCTTTGCCCCCATCGACAACTGTTCGTCCTTCTGAGGATCGTCTATATCGCAAATCTGACGTCCTCGCAAAGGGTGTCGATACAACAAATACATATAGATGAGAACTGCCAAAGCATGTTTGTCAGTGTTTTGACACGGAAGTTTTCTGTTCGGATCATTCTTCGGCAGAGACATCGTCTCATATACTTCGGGGGCGATGAAATCAGGAGTGCCAATGACATCAGGTGGATACTTGCCAGGAACTACAAGGCCGTCAATATCAATAATCGCGGCTGATGGTGTCACTGGGTCTATGAGCACATTCTTATAAGAAAGGTCGGAGTGAGCAAGTCCGGCATTGTGCATACGCCTTACACCCCTTGCAAGCAGAAGACACACATCAAAGAAACTATGCCAATTCCCAATTTCCTTTTCGCTAAGATTTCTAAAATGGTGTTCTGGGCTTGTATACCACTTGCCCTCTTTCTCTAGTCCTTTCATTGGAAGGGATGGGCCGTCGTGCTTGAAAAAGAATTCTGGGTGATACGCTGGAACTATAAGACCAACCCTATTGTTTGCTTCACGTATAAGGTCGCTGGGCCAACAATAAACCTTTTTCCAATAATCTCCACCCGCACCACCAAAAATGCCCTGCCTGTATGTTCCGACAAGATTCTGTAGCCGGTCAACTGCATTTGCATCCTGCGGCTCTTTGAAGTAGGCAACTACATACGACTTGTCTGGGGCAAAGTAAACCTCCTTCATGGCACCCGCACTGGGGGTATCCGTCCAAACATACTGGTATGTGTGCCCAGAAATCGCCTTTACAGTTATGACCTCGCCATTCCTAGGCATTTGCGACCTCCTTCATATTAACTGCGGAATCAAGTTTCTTATTTCGAGGCTGCACCATTATTAGCGTTCTGTCGTCATGATTCCCTGGAATCTTGAAATGCAGCCAATCCATCAGCTTTTTCGCCTTCGTGTCGACAGTATCATCTTGCTTAAGGCCTGCCTTATTCTCGCCCTCGCCAAACAAGGTGTCCATTGTGAATCTACACCACATCTTTGTATCATTGAGAGCGGCATCAGTCTCGAACCACGGATCGGACACGCCGTCTGTCATAAGAAACAATGTTGTCCGCTTGGTTTCTTCTGGAGTGAAACTCTTGCAAAAAACACGTTCTTTGTAAAATGCTTGATAGTCCTTGCCTGCCTTCTCCCAAACACTTCTCGTTGTCAAGAAACGAGTACCCCCGCTGAACTCACCACCATCAGGCGCACACATTAGGCCAGATTTATCGCTATCAAACCATGCAATCGCTCCATCACCAATGGAAAAAGTCACAAGTCTCATTCCACCATCAGAATCAATCTTAACTGCCGCAATAAGAAGTGTCGTGTTAAAGTCCCGAACCTCCCATTTGTCTTCAGGGTGCTTTTCATTCTCGGATCTGACATATTTGTCTATGGATTCGTAAGCTTTATACGCAAGTGTCGCAAGCATAACACCGATTTTTCCGTTGGGTTGTGGAATGGCACCATCTTCATCCCATTTTCCGACCGTCAAATTCGCAGGCAACTTTTCTCTCAGGAACTCTATAGCCTTACGTGAACCTTCTCTCGAAAATTTAGCGCTCCCTGCACCATCCGCTACAATAAACACATAACGCCCAGTCGCCTTGTCTTCCCACAATCCCAAATCATCATCGCGAAACGTACCTGAATGCTCATGCGATCGTCCACGTCTGCTTGCTCCAATTACGGTAAATGCATCATCTTCATATTTGATTTTGCTCTGATGTTTTTGCTTTACCCGTTCGGCATCATCTGGGAACACCATAACTGTCGGATCCTTTTCTGTCCAAAGCGACCACGGATCAGGATTTACGGTCAGATGGAACGTTGCTCTCTTGCCTTCATTATAAAACACATCGAAGCTGAGTTGCCCTGTAACACCTTCCTTGGGAGTAACCTTGAAGCCATTTTCAGTTTTCTCGATCTTGACTTCTTTCGTTTCCATCCAAAGTCGGCCGTCAGGTGCATACTCGTCGGCTAATGTTATGCCAGACTTCGCCTCCCATTCAACATATGTTTTTCCGCGCCCGAGAGTAAGGTTATCAAGGGTGATATGATCTGGTAAGGATGTATAAACACATTTAGAACCTTCGCAAAAGCGATCTGTTTTTCCTGCTGTCTGTGTATCATTTTGCGTCACACCGCCATTCTCAACATTACCAGCATCGCTCAAGGTCTCATCGTCAGTTTTTGGGGGCTTCTCGGTCGTGACACTTTCACAGGATTCAGTTGACGTTTTTATTTCAGGGGATTCACTGACGGACAGTGTGGCAGAATCCGTTGCTTCTGCATCAACTACTACGCCAACCTTCGCTTGTGGGTTCACGTCAGAAAATGAGACGCTATCTGTTTCTTGTGTCATGTATTGGACTCCTTCCTTCTTGTATTAATTACGCACACGTTCCCATTGAACAAGGAGAAACTGCTATGTCCAATAGGAACGCATGGCAAACAGGAGTTATACGATTTGAACCTCTGGCGGCGGTGGCGGAAGCTGATCAATACTCTCCGTAGATGTGCCAGATTCATTGATACTCTTTGAAGTCGAGGCAATTGATGCCGTTACCCACTTGAAGAACGCTGCCAGTGTTGCCTGATCTGCCGTAGCCAATTCCACGACACACTCCGGCGTAATCTTATCGAGCAGACCTTTGTCGGCACCCGGACCGGCTGCACAGCAAACTGATGCTCCCCATTTACGGGCACGGAACTCTGCGATGCCATCAGTCGGATCGTCCGTAGGGACACCGTCTGTCAAGATGAACACCATTGGACGCCAGTCTCCTTTTTGGGTTGCCGTTGTTTTAGTCACTTCATTATCGCGGCATTTGCAGACAAGCTTCAGTGCTTCGCCCAGAACTGTGCATCCACCTGCCGATATCTCCGGCATGTTGAAGGAGGCCAGTTCTGTAAGTGGGATAACTTGTTGCGCATTGCTCCCAAACGTAATAACGCTCAAGTAGGCGGTTTCAAGTGCTTGCGGATCCTTGCGTAGCGCCGCAACAAGCATCTGCAATCCATTCTTCACGGACTCGATGGGTTCGCCATGCATCGATCCGGATACATCGACGAGCAAATATACTGGTAGTCTTCTCATTGTTTCTTTTTCCCCTTCGTTTGTGGTTTTAACAAAGTGAAGTCAACAAAAGGTTGCAATTTCCCAAAGTAAGTAATTGAATAACTGAACATAATTTACCTCACTCCCACTTTTTTTTCAAGTTGAGAAATACATATGTCAATTGATTGTTACTCATTACAAGTGTCGTTCGTGCTTTTTTTACCTATGTATTCCATTTCTGAACTAAGGGAATAAATCCCCGGTCAAGCTTCTCCAGTCATGTGGCTGGAGAGGCTTTCTGTTTTGGGAATTCAATTGCTAAAGTAGATAGATTGACTTACAGGACTGTCATTTCCTGACACGTTCACGGACGAACTGGTGTATGTTCGCCGTGACGATACCCCAGATATTGAAGTCTGTGCGCCCCGTCACGTTGATGGGCTGAAACCGAGGATTGGTGGGGACAAGCCATGCGGAGCCGTCCTTCCGACGACAAAACTGCTTCACCAGAAAATCGCCTTCAAGTTCGGCGATGACAATGGAGCCGTCTTTAGCGTCAAGACTTTTGTCCACGACGAGTATGTCTCCCGAATGGATGCCCGCGCCAATCATCGAGTCTCCCTGGACGCGGACAAAGAATGTCGCGGCCGGGCGATAGACGAGAACACTGTTCAGGTCCATTTGCCCCTCTGCGTCATTCTCCGCAGTGGATGGGAAATCTGCCGGTGTCTGCCCAATGCCCAGAGTGGAACCTTCTTGCCGTTTCATTTTTCATTTCCTTTTTTATATAATATTTATTCGCTAATAAAATAATGTATATTTGAATTCCGGCGTTGCAAATTCATTGGTGGACATTTGATTGGACAAGCTGTCTTTCCCATGCTGGAATGGCTGACTTCTACCACCCATAAACATAAAACATCCCGTTCAGCCTGTCGGCATCATGCCCGGCGGGCTTTTTTGTGCCCGGAAACAGAAAAAATCACCGGACTTGTTGCGGATTCGGCCGGTTCCGTTGGATACGGAGATCGAGAGGCTGCCACGATGGCCGCCACAAGGCAATCACCAAAAACAAGGAATCCGCATGAAGACTGTAAGACTGCTTTCCATCCCGACGGAGGAGTACCATGCCGACAACAGGAGCGGCCGGTACATGTCGAGCCACCTTCTGGCCGACTTCCGGGAATCACCGGAACTCTACCGCCGAAAGACGAACGGCGAGATCGCCGAGGCCGAAAGCCCGGCGCTGGCGCTGAGGCGCGCCGCACACTGCCTCATCCTCGAAGGGCGCCCCGCCTTCGACCGCGAGTACGTCGTCTCGGAGGGGCCTCTCAACCCGAAGACCGGCGAACCCTATGGCAAATCGACCAAGGCCTACGCCGAATGGCGCGGCTCGCAGGGGCGCGAGGTGGTGTCCTTCAAGGAATACGGCTTTCTCATGAAGCTGGAGCTTTCGGTCCGGCTCCACGGCGGCGCCTCCGAACTTCTGGCCAGAGGCGCCGCGGAGGGCGTCGTCCGCGCCGAATACATGTGAATTTTACAAAATAATGATTTTTATTTGAATTTAAAAACACGATTCATGACATTATTACTTTGATAATCGGACAAAATATGAATTTATATTCTATATTTAATTTGAATAAACCATAATAATGATTATATTTAATATATATTAATATTAATGGATTATGTCATCTTGGGCAAATACAATGTTATTTTCAGTTTGAAAATACTCAATAACTCAATAAAACTCTTCTTTTTGTG
>JAGCTA010000305.1 GCA_017963875.1 Victivallales bacterium
AAAGAAAATTTCAGTGAAAAACTCTCCTTTTTGAAAACTTGGCATGGCAGATGCTGAATGAAAAATGTCTTTCGATGGAGGCGAGAAGACAAGAAAAAGCAGAACTTTTAAAAAGTCAATTAACATAACAACAAAAAGGAGCAAGAAAACATGTTAACAAGAAATTCAAGAAATCTACTTTGGAACCCATGGCATGAATTGATGAACATCGACCGTACCTTCGGGCCATTCTTCGGAGGCTTGAATGGAGCATGTGAATTTCCACCGACGAATGTCTGGACAAGCGACAATGCCATTACGGTGACGTTTGAGATGCCTGGCATGAAGGCGGAGAACATTGAAGTGTCCGCAAAGTCGGATACGCTGACAGTCAAGGGCACGAGAGTGCTTGAGGCGGCTCCAGAAGGCGCGCAGCATCTTCGTCAGGAACGTTGTGCAGGTACATTCTCCAGAAGTTATGCCCTGCCGTACAAGATTGACCAGGAAAATGTCGAGGCTTCGTATGTCAACGGAATTTTGACAGTGACTTTGCCGAAGGCACGTGAAGTGCAGCCACGTAAAATCACCATCGCCAATGCTTGACAAAAACTGACTCATCGAACCAATTAACAATTAAAGCAATAAGGAGGAAAATATTATGACAGAAACCAACACCACAACTCAAAACGCTGAAAGCAAGAACTATCCAATTGTCTCGCCAAAAGTGGACATCATGGAAACGGAAACCCAGGTGTTCCTGGTCGCGGAAATGCCAGGTGTCTCCGAGAAGAATGTTGATGTGGATTTGCAGGGCAACACCCTGGCTATCAGGGGCACGACAGATTTCAAGGCACCAGAAGGCTTTGATCTGACGGGCAGTGAATACTCGCCCAACAAGGAATATGAACGTCAGTTCACGCTGGGCGATTCCATCGACCTGAACGGTATCAGCGCCAACATGAAAGACGGCATATTGAAACTGACGCTCCCGAAAGTCAAGGAACTTTCCCCAAGGAAGATTGTCGTCAAGACTGAATAATCTGGACTGCTAATGATGTAGGCTAAAGAAAGTCCCCAGGTTAACCCGATAAAGGTTTGCCTGGGGATTTTTCTATGTACGAACCTCATGGGTAAAAAGGCGTATTTCAACCAGTTTATAACTCCTGCAATCAGGATTGAATCCACAATTGCGGGATACGGACTGGTGTGTTGCGGAGTATTTCATGCGTGCGGATACTCCATGGCAGATGATGCCATAACGCAATATAATCATCACAATCAAGAAAATGGCCGCAGAAAATCAATGACGACGGTCGATTCGGCAGTTTGTCCCAGTACATCACGTCCTTTGGAAAACGCCAGGACGTCTTGTTTTCAAGATAAGGATAAAGAAAAGACATGGCCAGTGCCAGGCTGTGTCCCTTTTTATCTTCCTTGCGAAACCAGTTGGTGCCGTCCCATGATAATATGACGGCAAGGGCGCACAAAACATCCAATTGAAAAATAGAATAGCCGTATGGCTTTGTTCTCGCTAGTTCTGCGGGAAAACCACCCCTATTATCCATCATCGGAAGAAGAAACGATTCAAATGCCTGAGCGGATTCCTGTAATGTCTGCTTATCTTTGCAGAGTCTCGCGAATGCCGCTGCTTGCAGAAACCAACATGCTCCGTGATTGTTGGGATGACAACGTTCTTCGCGACCATTTTGACTGTTTTTCAGCCAGTGGATATATGCTGTGAACCAACATTTGACGCCATCGAATATCTCATTGGACAAAGCGTTCGATGAGGCGAGGCAACGTACAGCCAACGCGCATTCGGCCAAATGCACTGTATCGATGATGCCAATGCCACGTCCCTCGCAGACTCCTTTGATTGCCTGTGCATGTTTCAGATTCGGAGTCATTGCGGTGTCTGAATCGACAAACCATCGGCGTAGCACATTTTCCGCCTTTTGGGCAAAGCAAGAAGCGCCTGTCTGGCAGAAGCCAACCGCCATGTGGGCGACGCATAATGCCATGTCCTGAAGGAATCGACGATGCTGTGTGAAGCAGTTAGGATTGCTGTAGCCATCGCGTCTGATATATGGTCCATCAGGCTCAACTGGATTCGGCCACCAGTAGTCCCCTTCAGAATAAAAGTCATTAGGGCCGCCCATGGAATGCTCTGCGATGGCATCTTTCAGCACAGGTACTGGTCTCGTCAACCAAAGAGACGCCCGTGCCAATTGGCGCGTTTCCTCACGATGTCCTACATCAAACAACATAATTGGATTTTGACATCTTCTGGGGCTTTGCACAGTTTCCTTGCCATGTGCAATTACCGATCTACATGGGGAAAAGAACGTTGGTTATTTTTTATTTTTGCGGACTTTTCTCAAGACCTTCTCGAAAGTCCACTGGAACATCATTTGAGGTTCCTTGAGTTTCAGGAGAAGGGAGCCAGCGGCGAAGGCGGCAAATGCCGCGACAGATGCCGCCATGATGTTGAGTGCCAGTCGGATGCGGCTGACATTCTGCAAGGCTGAATCCCCAGTCGTGGAAAGGGCGGTTGACAGACCGCTTGGCAGAACGACATCCATACCACGCGATGCAAGCCACGCGGCTCCGACGACTAACAGTGCCAGGACGCAGGTCTTGGCGAGAAATATCGCTGTTTCCTTAAACTCAAACATCGGCGTTGAACGACGGAGATGAAGAATGAGCATGACACTTTTGATGAAGCGCGAAAACACAAAGCCGAGGGACACGACCAGCAGTGCGCCACGAGCGTCAACGCCGATGCATACAATGACAATGTAACTGAATATTACTGAAAGCATGCTTGAGAATATGCCGATGGCAGTGACGGCAACGGTTTTCTGGTCGGCAAATGCTCCTTGCATCAACACGCATTCAATGGCGGCAACAGGAAGGACCAGACTATAGCACACGGTTGACATGCCAGCCATTGACGCGACTTCGACATTCGTCTGCCCGCCAACGAAAATCAATACGGTCAATGGCACGCCGATGACGATGATGGCCGCAGAAACTGGAATGAAAACAGACAAGAGTAATTTACAGGCGTTGCCGATGACTTTGCCGAGTTCCTTGCGGTCATTCTTGTTGACCAGTTCGCAGAGGAAGGGGAATAGGGCGATTTGAAGCGCATATGGCACGAGCCACTGGATGGTGGTGAAGAGTTTTCTGCCCAGGCTGTTTGCCTTTACGAC
>JAGCTA010000306.1 GCA_017963875.1 Victivallales bacterium
ATTGTCCTCTCTGGTTTCAACATACGGAGTCAATATGATCGTCACCTCACACCTCCATTGGTTTCTACAAGGGAATTTCGCAGGAGTTCCTATCTTTCATACACCATCTGGAGGGCAACGCGTCAGAGATCCCGACAATCAACATATTGGATTCGTTTTGATGTCCTTTGAGGCAGATGGGCAAATCTTACTGGAAAGAGTTAATGTGACCGCTGAAAGAGGGAGAAACCTGATGACTTTCTTCCTGCATATTGCATCCTGTTTCTCAATTTACCTCGTGTGTAGTTCCTTGACATTTATTGTTGGATTAAGTGGCCTGGCCATTCAGTTTTTCTCGCACAGAAAGAACAGGATGCGGCTTCAATTTCCTGATATGGCAAACACCCTTCTGGAATCACCAACAATCATCAGAAACAGCAATCAATTGACTGGCGACTGAATACTCCAAAACCTAGAATGCACGGGTTGATAATGTTTGTTTCCTGTTTTCAATCATTTGTCATGTTATATTATTGACAAAAACTATATTCTTATGAAAGGGAAGATGAAATGAAGGTACTGATAGTCGAAGATGACGCCAGCACAGCCGAATTCATTCAGAAGGGATTCAAGCAAGCAGGATATACGGTGACAAATGCCTACTCTGGACCAGAAGGTCTTTTCAAAGTCAGAAACGAAGGATATGATCTAGCGATCATTGATGTCATGCTCCCAGGCATGAGCGGATTTGATGTGATAAAAACATTACGCCAAGAACATATTATGTTGCCTATCATTATCCTAAGTGCACGGGCAGAAGAGGAGAACAAAATCAAGGGGCTTGAATGCGGCGCAGACGATTACCAGACAAAACCTTTTTCCCTTACAGAACTCCTTGCACGAGCAAATGCGCAAATACGCCGCGCATCAGCAGTTTCTGAACCCGTTGAACTTCAAATCGCCGATTTAAAGATTGACCTTGTCACGCGCAAGGTCTTTCGCGGAGACACTCGAATTATTCTTCAACCTCTTGAATTCCAATTACTTGAATTTCTCATGCGCAACAAGGGAAGAGTCGTGTCAAGAACGACAATCATGGAGCATGTCTGGGAATACAACTTTGACCCACATACCAATGTGGTTGATTCCAGAATCTGCCATTTGCGTGACAAAATTGATAAGAACTATGAGCCAAAACTACTGAAAACTATTCGGGGCTTTGGCTACGTGCTGGAAGAATCCTGAAATGAATTCATGGCGAGGAACACTTAAATTCCGTCTGACGAAATATTACGTCGGCGTTTTCGCCGTGCTATGGTTGGGAAGCGCATTGCTGGTCTATCACTCGCAACGCGGGTTTCAATGGAAGGGCGCGGAAAATACGTTGTTTAATTTGGTGAATGAATGTCAGTTTGAATATATATGCCAGACGGAAAGTCCTGTCGATAGCAGTGCATGGAATCTTAAGGAACTGCCAAAGGCCTGTTTGGACAAAATCAAGGAAGACATTCCCAATTTCATCCCCTATTCTGCATATTGCGTTGAGGATATGAAACGTTTCATACTCGCTGGAGCAAGTAACGGGAAACCGATTATGGCCGTTTTTGACAATGCGGACAAAAGAATCGTCTCCATTGACTTTTGTGTTGATCACGGAAACATGGAATATCTCCACAAAGAATTCAATGAAGAACCATACGGCCAATGGGAAAACTCCATTTTGCTCATGGTCGCCAGTCAAGATGGCAATGTTCTGGCAAAGTCGGCTTTCAATAGCAGATTTATCCCTTCTCTCCTATCGGCCCTGGGAAATAATGTTGCCATGAATACCTTCCAGAACATCCATTTGGATGATACAACGCTTCTTGTTACCACTTCTGAACTCTATGACGGTAATTTGCTCATTGTTGCTCAAAACATGGGACGCATTGAATCCAATCTCAGGCACCTGATGGCAATTTTCGGATTTTCCATGATTCTGTTTGTCAGCATTGGCATTGCATTAACCATACTGCTCGCCCAGAAAGTATCTTCTGGCCTGACAAAAATCGGACAGGCGGCCTCTGAAATCGCTCAAGGGAACTATGAAAAAAGAGTGGAATACAAAGGAGAAGGGAAAGAAATCGATTCGCTGATTCACGCTTTCAATCACATGGTTGACAATACAGAGAAAATGCTGAAAGGACTGGAAAACGTTACCGATGACATCGCTCATGACTTAAAAACACCACTTACCAGAATGCAGGCGCAGGCAGAACTGGAAATGGCAAACCAGTCAAATGTCGATTTCGCAGCATCCATCGCAGAGAATTGTGACGAAATGTTGTCAATCATCAATACGATGCTTGAGATTTCAAGGATTGAAAAGCACATGGGGCATGTCATCCGTTCCTCTATTAATTTCAGTGCTTTGCTAAATAAACTGCATGAAGCATTTATGACTCTTGCCGAAGACCAGAATGTCCGCTTCAATGTCGTCATGCCTCAACAGGATATTTTCATAGAAGGTAATGAACGTCAACTTGAGCAAATGACTGCCAATCTAATTGATAATGCCATCAAGTACACGCACGACGGAGGAAGCGTCACGATTCTTTTGAAACAACAGCAGGACAATAGCGTTTGTCTTGTAATCTCCGACACAGGAGTGGGCATCGCACCTGATGACATCCCGAAGATTTTCGACAGATTCTTCCGCGCAGATACCAGTCGTTCAACATCAGGCAACGGTCTTGGGTTGAGCATGGTAAAAGCCGTTGTGGAGTCCATGGGAGGCTCCATCTCCGTGGAAAGCGAAAGAAACAAAGGAACACAATTCACCGTCATCCTCCCGACCGCAGGTATGGATTCACAATGACTTCTTTCCAAATACCGCAATGCTACGGTACAATGAAAAGAAGATATAAAAACTACCAGTCAAGTTGATTTCCGTTATATTTCTGATAAATTGATATCTGTGAAAAACTGAAAGGCTGCCATACGGACAGCAATAACCCCAACGAGGTGCAAACATGTCACTTGGCTTTACAGAAATCATCCTTATCGTGTTATTTATACTGATTGTATTCGGAGCGAAACGCATTCCTGAACTTGCCAGGGCATTGGGACGTGCCTCCTACGAGTTCAAGAAAGCCAAAACTCAATTGACGGAGGAAAGCAAGGAACTTGTGGACGCCGCAGAGAAGGCCGCAGAAAAGGAAGATTCCCCAAAGACTGCCGAAAACGCAAAGCCAAAGGAAGAACAATCCTGAAACGCTTTATTCCGTATGAGAGGCGGTAATTGCAACAAAACCATGGTAGCAGATCAAAGACCCCGAAGGGGTCAAATATCAGAAACCCCAGGTTGAGCGAAGCGAAACCTGGGGGAAACCGAACCCAAAGGATTCCGACCTCGAAGAGGTCGAACCTACCCTTGGGGAACAGAGCGTCCTGAAAACGATGGAAAAAGAGGAAACATTGGTTTCACATCTTGAAGCGTTGCGCAAGGCTCTTTTGAGAATTATTGCAATCACTGCAATTATATATCCCTTGGGATATGTTCTGTGTCCTTTAGTCATTGAATTTCTGATAAAGTGGTCCTGCCCGCCTGAAATGGGTGGCCTGCACTACTTTGCTCCAATGGAGGTTTTATTCGTCAAACTGAAACTAGCACTAGTGCTCGCATTGGTTATCGCTTATCCGTGGAACATATTGCAGATTTGGGAGTTCATATTACCTGCCCTCTACAAGAATGAACGCAGGGCTTTGGGCTGGTGGTTGTTTTCATCTTCAATCCTGTTTGTGACTGGCGTCGCCTTCTGCGTTGCCTTCATACTGCCGTTGTTGATGAGTTTTTCCAGTGATTTTGCTTCAGTTGAACTGAAGCCCATCATTGGTCTGTCGGGCTTTCTCAATCTCTCAGGCTGGCTGATGCTGGCATTCGGCCTGATGTTCCAAGTGCCGATTCTGGTACTTCTGGCAGTCAGATTCGGTGCCGTATCTCATGAATCGCTACGAATGAAACGTCCATACGTAATGGTTTTCATACTGTTTGCCGCCGCATTGCTCACACCGCCTGACGTTGTGAGTCAGGTTATGTTGGCTGTGCCTACGTGGCTTCTTTTTGAACTTGGCCTTTTAATCTCAAAACGAATGGAGAAAAAACAAGATGAACAGACGTGACTTCCTAAAAAGCCTTTGCATCCTGGCATCTCTCGCTCCCGTTTCGCAAATCGCCGCCAAAGCAGGTGCTGATGGCGATAAAAGTTCAGACAGCATCGAAGGCCTTCAAGTGACAAGACGGCCTTACAAAAATACATCACAGACTCTGCCTCTCCTCGGATTCGGCTGCATGAGATTACCTAGAATCTCGTCGGACAATCCTAAAATCGATTATCCGACTGTTAAGCAAATGGTCGCCAGAGCCATGAAGGCTGGTTGCAACTATTTTGACACCGCATATATGTACCACGGCGGAGAAAGCGAACGCTGCATGGGCGAGGCTTTGAAAGAGTATTCAAGGGATTCCTTCTACCTCACGGACAAAATGCCTGTCTGGTATGCAAAAAGCGCAGAGGACATTGAACGCATCTTTCAGGAACAGTTGAAACGCTGCCAGGTGGATTATTTCGATTTCTATCTGATTCATTCGCTCAACGCCGCGAACTGGAAGCAAGCACAGAATTTCAAGACATACGAGTTTCTCTCACGCATGAAGGCCGAAGGCAAAATCCGCCGTCTGGGCTTTTCCTTCCATGACACGCCCGAAGTGTTCAAGGAAATCATCACCAGCCGCCAATGGGATTTCGCACAAATCCAACTGAACTATCTTGACTGGGAACTGTATCGCTCCAAGGAACAATATGAAATCGCAACAGAGGCTGGCGTTCCGCTAGTCATCATGGAACCACTTCGCGGAGGCGCATTGGCGTCCCTCTCCCCCGACGCGACGGAAATTCTCAAGCAGGCCGCACCTGAATACAGTGTTGCCTCATGGGCATTCAGATATGTTGCAAGTCTGCCAAACGTGCTCTGTGTCCTCTCTGGCATGTCATTGCCAGAGCATCTTGAAGACAATATCAAGACTTTCTCGCCTCTGAAACCTCTGACTGACGCAGAGCGCAAGACATTGAGCCAGGCACTTCTTGCATACAGGAAGAAACTCGCAGTTCCCTGCACTGCCTGCCGCTATTGCATGCCATGTCCTTTTGGAGTCGAAATTCCGAAGATTTTCGGCTTGTACAACCAATACAAGGTTTCTGGCAACAAGTGGCAATTCCAGAGTGCCTACAAAACCATTCCTGCTGCTTCAAGGGCAGATGCTTGTGTAAAATG
>JAGCTA010000040.1 GCA_017963875.1 Victivallales bacterium
CAGTTACGAGGTCTCGAACATCGACAGGGTCGCGCCCGATGCCCCGACCGCGTCCGCAAGCACGACGGCCCCGACGAACCAGTCCGTGACGGTGACAGCGGTCTTCAGCGTCGACAGCGCGAAGAAACAATACTCCGTGGACGGCACGGCTTGGAAGACGTACACGAAGGGCATTGCGATGTCCGCGAACGGCACGGTGTACTTCCGTGGAATCGATGCTGCAGGGAACATCTCCGAGGTGACCAGTTACGAGGTCTCGAACATTGATACGGTCGCGCCCTCCGTGAGGGAATTCATTGTGTCTGAACCTGCCACGTCTGGCCTGACCACGGTTTCAATGGTTGCTGATGAAAAACTGGCCCAGCAGCAGTATTCCTGGAATGGCGGCGAATGGGCGGACATGTCTGACGGGACACTGTCCGTCGCGTCAAACGGCACAGTCCGCTTCAGGCTGGTTGACCAGGCAGGAAATGAGACGATTACGGACGGTTATACGATTGACGTTTTCAACAAGACTGTTTCAGAAATTGAACAGCAGATTGCTGGCGATGGCGTGGCCGTCGTTAACTGGAGCGGAGATGCGACGGCGACTTGGGCGCAGGAGTACGATGTCAGGTTGACAACCCAGGCGGGTGCAATTCATTTGCCTAATATTTCGGCTGATGGGATTGAATTGCTGAATGCGCCGACGGCCGAGTTTGCCGTCAGTGTCAAACCGCAGCAGTCCGATCTCTGGACGAATGTGGACGGCACACTGGAAGTTCACAATGCGGACGCGGACGGTGCACCACGCGTTATTCTGGCCGACGGCGATGGTCTGGCGGATGTGATGTTCGCAAGGGGGACGTCGGCCTGGGACGGCAACTATCAGGCTCGGCATGTGGGCGTAGGCGACTGGGGGGGCACGGGCCAGACGGCTGCGCTTGTCGGCAGGAATGTCATCGATGACATTTTCGCGGGCAGCGATGATGCCTCCATCCTGTTGCTTACTGATGATACCAATGGCGATGCGCTGTTTGTGGACGACGTCTATTCAGCCTTCCCCGAAGGGCTTGACGCGCAGTCGCGCATCGCGAAGATCAACGAGATTCGCGCGGGCGCGGGGGATGACATCGTGGATTTGACCAGTCAGCGGTTCGAGTACGTCGGCGGCGGCATGACCGTGCGCGGCGGTCTTGGAGACGATGTCATCTGGGCGAACAAGGGCGATAATCGGCTCTTCGGCGATGCTGGCGATGACCAAATCATTGGCGCATCGGGCAATGATGTCATTGTTGGCGGGGCGGGTGATGATGCCCTCCAAGGCGGCGGTGGCGACGACATCTTCGCCTTCGGCGGTGACTGGGGCAGGGACACCGTCGAGCAACTGGAGAACGGCAAGGTCACCCTGTGGTTCGACGATGGAGACGAAAGCAAGTGGAATGCCAGGACGCTGACCTACACGGACGGCGACAAATCGGTCAAGGTGACGGGCGTGGCGGCTGGCAGTATCTCCCTCAAGTTCGGCGATGACGACAGTGAAAGGTACGGTGAACTACTCGCGTCGGGGGCATTCGGCGAAATCACCAGCGAGAAGATCTTCGAGGATAAGAACAAGGGAATGCTGGCGTAAAAATATAGTGGCGACGGCCGCCCCGCTCACCTCGGGTTCATCCGAGGTACGGAACAGGTACGAGAGCAAAGAGGGTAGCAACAGCGCGCCGTCTTAACGAGAAACGAGAGATACTCATGACACACGCTGCGTGCCGTGCATTGCTTCTGACTCGAGACTCACCCTCGAGGATGGAATTTGCGATGAGCCTCGGCAAGACGCGAGAAGTCCGTGTGAGTATAGATTTGTGTGGTGGTGATACTTGCGTGGCCGAGCATCTCTTGTATGACGCGCAAGTCGGCGCCGTTGGCAAGGAGATGCGTTGCAAAGGAATGGCGAAGCATGTGCGGATAGACATTTTTTTCTATTCCCGCTAGATTGACTGCAAGTTTCACTATCATCCAGATGCGTTCGCGAGTTAACGGAAGTCCATTGTCCGATAGAAAAAAAGTCACTGCGACGCCTGTCTTGTCCAGTTTAGGCCTGGAATGGACAAGATATTCCTGCATGGTATCTTCCGCTTCGGTTCCAAAGGGAACGATTCGCTCTTTATTGCGTTTTCCGATAATCCGAAGAAAGCCTTCCTTGAAATTGACACCGTCCAGTCGCAATGTTGTGATTTCAGAGGCACGGAGGCCTGAAGCGTAGAGCAATTCCATGATTGCCTTGTTCCGTACTGTCAATGGGTCCTTTTCCTTAAACGCGCCAAGCAAAGCATTGACCTCAGTGATAGTGAGAAAATCGGGCAGGGCCTTCCAAAGCCTCGGACTTTCCATAACATCAGTGATGTCTGTGGCAATGACGCGTTCAGCGACGAGATAGCGAAAGAAAACTTTGACGGAAACAAGCCTGCGGGCGATGGTTGTCGACTCCATGGCTGCCCGTTGTTCATCCTCCAGAAAATCGAGGATGTCATCTCGTGAGATGGCGTTGGGGGTGGTTTTGCCCCGTTTTTCAAGAAAATCGAAAAACAATTCCAGATCAGAAGAATAGGCTTTGGCTGTACGCTCGGACAAGCCATTTTCCAACCTGAGATAGGCTATGAAGGGATTAAGAAAGGAACGCATGGACAAGAATGGGGTAGGAGTGCCCTATTGCATTTCGCGGCGGGCATTGATGGCGATTGCCAATGTGGCGGCGTCGGCATACGACAAATCGGAACCGACGGGGACACCTGCGGCAATTCGTGTGATGGAAAGACCCTGGGAGGAAAATTCATTCGCAAGATAATGCGCCGTTGCTTCGCCCTCGACATCGGGGCTTGTTGCGATAATCAGTTCGGAAATGCCGCCAGCGGCGACACGTTCCTGCAATTCGCGTAAACGGAGTTTATCAGGCCCGACTCCCGATAACGGCGAGAGTTTTCCGCCAAGGACGTGGTAGCGTCCACGAAAACAGCCTGCATTTTCAAAGACGATAATTTGGGAAGGTTGTTCGACAATGCAGATGATGTTTTTCATGCGTGAATCATCCTGGCAAATCGGGCAGAGTTCATCTTCGGCAAGATTTCCGCAAATTCTGCATGGGTGAATTGCTTGATGGATTGTTCCCAGAGCATCGGAGAACCCCGCCAGGTCATTGTCAGACCACTTCAAAGCAGCAAGCGCCATTCGCTCAGCGCTTCGTTTGCCGATTCCAGGCAATTTTGAAAAATAGCCAATCAGGCGCTGCAATGATATGGGGTAGGCAACAGGCATGAGTTTGATATGTTATTGCTTTAAGCGGGCATCAATGATTTCCGTGTGAAAAATCTTTCTGACCCGTTGAACGTATGGGTGGTCCTTCAGGGCGTCAAATTCATCAAGTGTAGGACGGCGCATTCCATGATGTTCGTCGTCACTGATGGACTGCGTTTCCTCCATTGGCTGACTGACAATGTCGGGTGGCATGGCGTTGTCCAAATCGTCCATGTCTGGCGGAGGCTGGAGAGTATCGTAAAAATCTGCGGGAAGAGATTCATTCTGTGGGGGATTATCAAAAGTGTCTTCGCTCTGCTCTTGAATTGGTGAAAACGACGGTTGCGGATATGGCTGCTGAGGTGTGGGCTGTTTAGGTAGTTCTGCAGAAGTGTGCTCTGCCGTCGCAACAGTGATTGTGGCCTCACATGCCTTTGGAGGTACGGCAACTGAATGGACTTGAGTCTGCTGGACGGAAACGGGATGTTGTTCCAAGACTGGCTTAGATTGTGCGGGGGACGAAACTGCAATTTGCGGAACTGCTTGCGGCACCGTTGTGGACGGTGCCGTCATGCTTTTGGGGAGGCAACCACTCCTTCAGCAGAGGCTCCAAAAGGATTTGGGCGTGCGACAGGTGTCTGGAGTTGTGGCATGGTGCCATTGAGCACATTCAGTTGACGGATAATATCGTCTAGTTGGACACTGTGGGCATCCAGCATGACGCGCGCAAGAACCGCCTCGAAATAAATGCGCTTGTTTACTGCTGAACGGAAATTCCATTCCTGCGCGACCAATCCCTGAAGGACGCGCTGGACAAGTTTCGGGTCAAGTTCACGACCGATAGACGTCAGGTCCGCCAATTCGGATTCGCTGACCTCCAAAAACTTCCCAGGTTCAGAGGTAATTCCTGCAACCATGATGTTTCGGACATAATTGATCAAATCTCCAAACAGCCTTTCCAGGTCACGTCCGCTGTCGGCGAGTTTCTGGAGAACAAGCATGGCACGGTTGATGTCATTGGTGAAAATGCCTGCGGCGATTTCCCGAAGTTCCACGCCAGATGCCAGTCCAAAGACATCGATGACATCCTGTTCACGGATTAGTTCCCCGTCATTCAGGCCGCCGCAGAAGGCAATCATCTGGTCGAAGATGGATTGCGCGTCTCTCATGCCGCCGTCTGCGGCACGAGCGATGGCCGCGAGGGCATTTTCTTCGACATGGATGTGCTCGCCGTCGGCGATTTGGCGCAGCCTTTGGGCAATCAACGGAACGGGAATGCGTTTCAGGTCGAAGCGCTGGCAGCGCGAAACGATTGTTGGAAGCACCTTATGCGGTTCGGTCGTCGCGAAGAGGAATTTCACATGTTCTGGCGGTTCCTCGAGTGTTTTTAGGAGTGCGTTCCAAGCCTGCGTCGTGAGCATGTGGACTTCGTCGATGATATAGATTTTGAATCGTCCGTTGACAGGCGTGTATTGGACATTTTCACGGATGTCTCGGATATCCTCGACCTTGTTGTGGCTTGCGCCGTCGATTTCGATGACATCAAGGGAGTTTCCAGCGGCGATTTCGCGGCAACTTTGGCATTGGCAGCAAGGCTCGCCGTTGACATTGTTCGAGCAGTTCAGCGCTTTGGCGAAAATTCGAGCCGTGGTTGTTTTTCCTATTCCTCTGGAGCCGACAAAAAGGTAGGCATGGCCGATACGGTTCTGGATGATAGCGTTTTTCAGTGTTCTGCTGATATGTTCCTGCCCGACGACTTCAGAAAAAGTCTGTGGGCGCCATTTTCGTGCGAGTACCTGGTATGCCATTTCTGTCAACCTCCCTGAAAAAGATTGAATCATGGGGGATTCAAAAAAAAACATACCCCGCCTCAGAGGTCCCGGCGCCCAGGTCAACTGCTTATGGCTGCTTGGGTCACCACCTGACCAGGTTCACAGCATTCCCGCCGCACGGGTTCCAAAACGGGGTATGACAATCTATGAATATAATCCAATGGTGAAATAAATACAAATTGACTTTTTCTAAATTTGCCATTTTAACTGGCATTTAATCAAAATGGGATTAGGTTATATGATGTTTTTAAATGTTAGTGCTAAAGCACTTTGTAATTTGAACCAAAAAATGGCAAGGAAGTCTGTCATGAAAAAAAGTCTATGGTTGTTTTTGGGATTGTTGTTTTGCCTTGGGTTGAATGCTCAAGAGGTTCCTGCGGATACAGGGAAAGCCCCTGAACCTGAATTGGAAAATATGGGTAACGAAATTAAGGTATGGGACATTGTACTCGGGCTTGGGTACAACTATCGTCGGTTTCATTCTGTAAAACAGTTCTCACAGCCAGCAGGCGGCGGGCATTACTATTATGGTGGCGGTGGTGGCGGTGGATATGTGCCTATTGGCACTAATCAGCAGGAAGTTCCTGAAGAACCCGAGAAAGTTTATGTCGGCAATTCTGACTTTGGTATGACGGAGTGCTTCGGGTATGAACTTGATTTTCTTGTGCCTTTCTATAGACATGACAGGCTGAGACTGGCGGCGGCACTCGGCTTCCAGTACTATGAGTTGGATACGAAATACTCAAGCGCCAATTACAATTCATCTTTTGATTTCCAAATGCATACGTATGATGTTGGAGTCAAGGCTTCTTACGCATTGTTTGACAGTCTGGACCTGGTGGCGACGTTTGGGCCGTCTTTCAATTTCATTGACATGAAGACGCGTAGTTTTCGGGATAATGAAGACACGAAGCGTTTGGACATGGGCGTGTTTGGTGCTTTGGGTCTCCAATATTGGATTCGCCCGTGGATTGGCGTCTGTGCGCAACTCCGCTATG
>JAGCTA010000307.1 GCA_017963875.1 Victivallales bacterium
GATTATTCTGAAATCGTGAACGTCTGGTTCTCAATTTACGTATTATATACTATAATTTTTTATACGGATGCTTCAACTTACGAAGAGTAATTTTAGAAAATTATATATTTGAGTTCTCCAGAGGGTCTAGAGTGGCTAGAAGTTCTAGAGGTGCTAGAGGTTCTAGAGGTAGTCTACCAGACATTTACTGTCGGGGAACTCAAGTATATTATTCCCAATCGTCTTGCCAATTCGGTATTTTGGGGATTCATGTCAGAGTTTGGGGATTCCCATTCCGCCGTCAACCATGATGACCTGGCCTGTGGAGTATGCCAGATCGCCACGGAGTAGCATTGCCACAGCGCGGCCGATGTCTTCGGGGAAACCCCAGCGTGGCTGGAGGCATAGCCCCTCGGAGATGAGTTTGTCATATTTTGCGGTAACGACTTCCGTCATGTCGGACTTGATGACGCCTGGACGGATTTCATAGACTGGAATGCCATCCTGGGCAAGGCGGACTGCCCAAAGCCGTGTCGCCATGCTGACTCCCGCCTTCGAAATGCAATATTCCCCTCGGCTGATGGACGGCACCGTCGCAGAAATGGAGGAGATGTTGATGACTGTCGCCTGAAAATCTGGATTTGCCTTTCGCGATTCGACCATCGTTCGTGCGACGGCCTGCGTCATGAAGTACGGCCCTTGGAGATTTGTCTTCAGAACCTGCTCGAAACTCTCTTCAGTTGCATCCAAGACATCCGCACGCACCTTGGGTGCGATGCCCGCATTGTTGACGAGGGCGTTGATGAGGCCGAGTTCTGACTGGATTTTGGCGATTGCCGCCATACGAGCCGCCGAGTCCGTGATATCGCCTTGACAATAGCAGACGCGTCCCCCGAAGGTGAGAAGTTCGTCCAGCACCTGCTGGACGGCTGACTGCGGGCGAGTCGCGTAAATCGCCACATCCCATCCTTCCTTTGCCAGTGCACGGCTGATGCCCAAGCCAATACCGCGTGCCCCACCTGTAACCAATGCTATTTTTCCCATGTTTTTGTCCTTTGATATGTGAATGTTAAATGATTAAGCAATTCGATGTCGGATATCCAGTCGCTTCAGCGGCCTGCAAGGGCACGTTGGCGCAGATGACGCAGAATCATATCCACTGGCGGCACGTCCGTCAGCGCAAGCACATGCTCGACATTTAATGACGAGCAAATCTGTCGGCTCTGTTGAAGAAACTCCTCGATAGCCTTCTGGTAGGCGTTCTTGATATCTCGGGGACTGGTGATGATTCTCTCCCCTGTTTCCAAATCCTCAAAGGTGCTGACGTTCCTGAAAGGGAAATCAACCTCTGACCTGTCAAGAATCTGATACACAATCACATCATGGCGGCGTCTGCGAAAATGCGCAAGTGCGGATTTGATTTTCTCCATGTCGTCGAACAAGTCGGAGAAAATGACAATAAGGCCGCGTCTTTTAGCATTTTCCGCCAGATTGTGAAGTGTCTTTGACATGTCCGTATGTTCGGACGGCGTATGCGAAGCCAGAGTATTGCAGATGACACGAAGATGTTCAGGGCCGCTTTTCGCAGGAAGCAGCGCACGCGTGGTTTCGTCAAAGAGCGCAAGGCCGACGTTGTCCTGATGATGGATGGTGATATAGGCCAAAGCGGCGGCACAGCGGCAAGCGTATGTATATTTTGAAATATCCTTTCCTGCGTATGCCATGGATGCTGAAGCATCGACGAGCAAATGGACGCGGAGTGTCGTCTCCTCTTCGTATTCACGAAGATACAGACGTTCATTTCTTCCATAGACCTTCCAGTCCAAGTGCTTAGGGTCATCTCCAGGAACATATTGCCGATAGTCGGCGAATTCCACGGAAATGCCCTTGCGCTGGCTTTTATGGGAACCCGTCATCGTGCCTTCAACGGTGAAACGCGAAGTCAGCGCCAAGCGTCCAAGTCTTGTAAGATCCTGTGCGGAAAGAAGTTGACCTATTCCATCATGTTCTGGCATAGTGTGGTTACGCTGTTGTTCGCAAGAGGGCTGAAGTCTTCCAATGACTTCATGAATTCAACCTTACGGAATCTGTAAACTGATTATAGAATAATGAAAAAAGGAAATTAATCAAGTGGAAAGCGGATAATTGTTCAAAATGTCTTGTGAATGAAACGAATTGCCGCAGAGTTTTCTTCTTTTTTACAAGGCAAGCAACTTGCAATAAGGGAGTAAATGGACAATAGTATGTTTTGAACCTGAATTCGTGAAGCACTGCCTAGCGGCCGATTTCTTTGTCGAGTTTCGGTTATGTTAGATGATTTCGGGATGTATATTGAATCCATTTTTTTAATGGTTGAAAAACAACAATAACGGAGACATCATAATGAAAAGACACTTGATTATCTCATTCGCGCTTCTGATTTTGACAGCCTGCCTTCATGCAGCCGTCAATCCAGGAGAGAACATCCTCATCAACGGCATAATGAATGGCAATGCGAACAATCCCGTGACTGGGGAGCCGTCAACGGCTCCTCTCTGGTGGACGCCGATGAGCGCAGTCTCGGAAGTGCGGTTCATCACTGAAAATGGAGCGGCTTCAGGAAAGGGGTATCTGCATTATGAGGCCGCGCAGAAAGGCCGTCTGGGCATGGAAGTCACCGTCAAGCAGGCGGGCTTGAAACTTGTCGAAGGCGAAAAGTACCGCATTTCCGCGATGGTCAGGACAAAGGATTTCGAGAGTCCGCATTGCGGCATTGTCGTCTACGACCGTGGCTGGTATCATGATACAGGTATCAATCATTTCCCAAAGAATCAGGACTGGACTCGTATGTCGGTTGATATTCCAATGATATCCGCAAATGGCGGGGTACATACTTTCGCGATTTTCGCCTGCGATTTCAAAGGCACGCTTGATGTCGCGGACGTCAAACTGGAGGCACTTACCGAGAAGGCGCAGCAAGGGACGGAAAAGAGCAATTTGGTAGATATTATGACCAAGCCTGTCCTCATCCCGATGGAGCCGCTCATCAATCAGATTACCATTCCTGAAAACGGCCAGGCTCCGATGTTGACCTTCCTCTTCCATGGAAACCTCCCAGAGAATACTTCCCGTGATGATTATGATATTCGCTTCAAAGTCAATGATTTACAAGAAGATTCAGCTGCCCTTCGCGATGGATATAACACCATCACTTTCAAGAACGGCGTCAAACCAGGAGATTTCAATCTGGCGGTCGCAGTTGTCAACCGTACGAATGGGAACGTCATCTGCAAGCAGGAATACACTGCGACATTCGTTGTTCCGATCAAGACGTCCACTAAGGGGCACAAGCGCTTGAATAATCTTGTTGTCGAACTTCTGAATCAGCCGATTCAGAAGACTACGGATACGCAGACATTCAATTTCTGCACGGTGCGTGACGGATGGGTGTTCATCGCCGCGCAGAATGCCGCAGCCGAGTCCTTGGAAATCACGCTTGACAATTCGCTGAAAGTCATCAAGGCGAATACACCGAGACTTGAAACCTTCAGGGATATTTCGATGGGTGACCATACGCTCACCATCAAGGGCGCGGTCAATGGTGGTAATCTCCTTATTCGTTCTATTCCAGAAATCTATAACTACAAACCGTGCTGCAACAGCATGTTGCCTGAAAATCCGCCCTACGATTGGGATTTCCAGAACAAATATGTCCACTATGCAGTGACAACTCATAATGACGGCGTCGTGCCAGAGCAGTATCGTAAGGAATTTTTCGAGGCGGGCTACAAGTGGATTGGCAGCATCGGTACTGTCAATGTTTCAGGCGATACGCTGGTGAAGTATCTAAATACGTGCAGGGGCATGAATGCGCCGTACTATCAGGGCGTTAGTTGCGACGAGCAATTCTTCGGCAGTTTTGCCTCGATTGTTCCCTTCACAGACGGCATTAAGCGTTTCAAGGCAAAGAACGACCATATCGTTTATACATGGATTACGGGAACACCCTCAGTGCCAGGCGTTGACAACGATTTTCTCTCTGGATGCGTCAATGTCTGCCGTGGTCGTGGACGGTTGATTTCCGAGGTCTATTGCGGGACGAGACCGACGCTTGAGGATGCCCAAAGGTATCTGGACAACGCCATTGTCGCCAGAGTCATCGGCTTTAAGAAGTTCTTCCCACACATCATCGACCACTGGGGGCTCATTTTCGGTAACTTCATTCAGATTCCAGTCATTTCGCTGGCGCATCATCCGAATGTCGATTACAAGTACTATTTGGACATGCAGTTCAACTTGATTGCGAACCATCCCGAGTGCAAGGACATGGCCATCACAGGCTACTGGGGAACGCGCCACTGCGATTTCGAACTTTACCGCTGGTGCTTCATGCTGACGCGCCACTATTGCATTGAAGGAAAGACAACGATGCTTTCGGACGAATACGGCTTCTCCTATGACCCAGGGCATGTCGTCAACGGCGATTTTGTGGAAGGCTTCAAGGGCTGGACGGTTAAGGGCGATGTTACCACTGGTCGTCAGTCAGGATATGGCAGAAACAGCCAGTGTCGCTGGAGTGCATCAGGCGGCATGGGCGATGTCTTTGCCATTTTGAAAAAGAAAGATGGCGAGACAAGTTCCGTCACGCAGGTCGCGAAGGGGTTTGTCCCTGGCAAGACCTACTGCCTGCAATTTGCAGTTGTTGATTACAATGACTTGAAGGCGAAGAAGTTTAATCCTAAACGCGTTGGCATTGATGTCACGCTGGACGATGGCGCGGCCGTTGACAAGGCGCAGTCATGGGTTCACGTCGATAAACGTGAAAGAGGTCAGTACGAATACAACAAGATGGTTCCGAAATGCAATCTGCACCATGTTGTCTTCAAGGCTGTCAAGCCTGAAGTCACCATCACGATTCACAATGCGAACGCACCTGACGGCGAAGCCGCCGCTGTCAACTATGTTATGCTCAATCCTTTCCTCGAATCAGAAGACAAATAAATGACATAAAGCAAGCCTTCGGACTTGACGATGTTGTAAATGCAAACGCCTCCACGTTCTCCTTGGAAAACGTGGGGGCGTAAATGTTTTTATGCGCTATAATCAGTTGAATTCAACGTATGCGATGGCGTATTTGTTCAGTGTGATGGCGTTGCCCTCAGGAATGGGGGCGTCCACGAAATCAGGCGTATCGTCCAGAAGTTTGATGGCAGAAATGTTTCCGCAACCATTGGCGTCAATGACAATCATCTGTGGCTCTGTCGTATAATTGACGATAAGGGCGGCGCAGCCATTTGCGCCTTTGGCTGCCACTGCATAGACGTTTTCATCCCCGCAGACGGCAGTTTTGACGGCTGTGCCGAGTTTGTACAGTTTGTTGAACTGTGCAAATGTGGAACCAGCCTGTGAGACTTTCATGCTCGGGAAATTATAGAAACTGCCGTAGGAACGCGTCGGCAAGGCGTCGTAGTACATTGCCTTGTCGATGGGCGAATACTGCATGAGTGCAAAGGACGCAGCGGTGAAAGCAGCGCCTTCCATATCGCGCTGGCGCTCGAAGATGTTCTTGCCTGGAGGTGTCGGATGATACATCAGATTCCATTCATCGAAGATGTTCTCCGTGTTTGTAAGGCCGAAGTCATCAAGGCGACGCTGGACGTATTCCGCATGGACGATGATTTCGTGCGGGTCATTGGTATAGAGGTGCCAGGAGTAGAAGTCGAGCGGCGAGGCAGTCTCAGGGGACGTGACGAATTCCAGGAATTTGTTGAACCATGTCAGGAAGCCGATGTAGAAGTCATTTTGCGACGTCGTGCGGTTGAGCGAGTAGAAACCGCAGCCCGCATA
>JAGCTA010000308.1 GCA_017963875.1 Victivallales bacterium
ATTCAATATGAACGGTATATCGGACATATATATGAAACGCATGGTTTTCGGGTCACATATCAGGGTATCTGTGCAGGATTGCAGGATGGTGGTATCGACCTTATCGCGCGTGCGCCACGAAAAATCCGTCTTGTTCAATGCAAACGCTGGATTCAGCCCATTTCCACGGATGTTCTTTCTAGGCTACAAGGTGCGAAAGAACGTTTTATATGGGAATATAACAGAAACAAATCCACCCATAACAGAATGAGTATTTGTGCTGTACTCGCCACAAGTGGGCCTGTCACAGAAGACGCCAAACAGATGGCCCGCCATCTTGGAATAGCAATACTGGAAAACCTCCACTATGCTCCATATCCAGCCGTCAAAGCCAAAAGGATTCTACCTGACGCTGGCAAATTTCTGCTTCCCTTCACTCCTGGTTATGACAGACTGTCATTGAATCTCAACAAAGGTGATTGCTTTTTCTCCACTGTGCGTGACGCTGCCGCCAATGGGTTCTTTTATCCCGCCTATTATGCTAAAAACATTGCAGAAATGAATCGTCAGAAAATGAAAAACAAATCCGTGGACAAAATGTGACGGTCAAGTTTTCCCACGGAGGAAAAGTGAGCCATTTTCAGCGAGTTCCTGCTTGTATTCCTCTCCGACTGATGACGGCCTGTCCCACCACAGTTTGAGTTTATCATTGTAAAGTTTTTTCGCTGTACGCGATTGCATAAAATCCAAAAGAACCTCCTCTGCTGGCTTGCCGAATTCTTCCGCGAGATCTTCCGCAATCATAATAGCGACAAGATTCATCGCCATAACTGTTTTTACAATGTCTTGAGCAGTTTCTGCATCTGTTCGAACTGCTGTTCTATGGATGCGACCAGTTTGAATTGTGTGCGGCAACGATCAAGATTGTGTTTTTCGCGGTGAATCTTAAAATAGACATCGCCCTGCAAGTAGTCCGTGAGGAAACGGATGCCGATTTCAAGCGTGATGAGTTTTCCTGAGAACGGCAGTTCCTCACGCTCAGCAGGAGTCAGGAACCCCTTTGCAGATTCGATATAGCCTCGCAGCAATGCCTCGAACATCGGGAAGCGCATCGTGACTTTGCTTAAATCTGTCTCGTCCTCGGCAGCGGGGCTTGTGCCCGTACGAACCATATCGCCGAAATCATAGTGGACAAGACCAGGCATCGTCGTATCCAAGTCAATGACCGCCAGGCCATTGCCGCTTAAATCATCAATAAGCACATTGTTGAGTTTGGTGTCATTGTGCGTGATACGCTCAGGGAAAAGCCCCTGTGCACTCATGTCGATGAGGCGGCTGACCTCGCCCTTGCGAGCCAACACAAAATCCATTTCTGGCTGGACATCCTTCAGTCGGCCGCATTTGTCTTCCTTCGCAGCCTGTTCCAGCGTTGCAAGACGTTTGGGCGTGTTGTGGAAATCGACGATTGTCTCATTGAGCCTTGGGGCGGGAAGGTCCGCTAAATCGCACTGGAAAGCGCCGAATGCCTTTGCCGCCTGATATGCCTGGTCTGCAGTCTCCAAGATATCGTATGTGCGTGCGTTTTCAATAAAGACGTATGCGCGATACCAGTCCTCGCCATCTCGGACGTATGGTTTGCCATCCGCCTTTGCCTTCAGCAATTCGATGGTGCGTTTTCTTCCCGTCATGCCGCTGGCCTTGATTTTCGCGCCGATATGCTCTGTGACACGAACAATATTCTCCATCAACTTGTCAGGTTGCGGAAAGATATGGTGGTTCAGGCGCTGGAGGATATAATGAAGCATGACACCGCCCTGATCGCAGACGACCTGCATGGTGTCATTGATGTGCCCCGTGCCGTATGGAACTGCAAGGACATAACTGCCATAATGAACAAACTGGTCGAAGATTTCCCTAGTTTTTGCTTGATTCATGATGTTTTCACCTCTGTGTGTTTATGACGTTTATTTATTTACCTCTTGCCTAATTAACAACTTATCGCCAGATGACTTGCGGAATTTCCGAGTAAATCCAGTATCCGACTCCTGGAACGGCGTTCTCATTGGAAAGCAGTCTGACACATCCCTTTGTTGACCAATACCATGTCTGTTCCAGCCCCTTGTATTCCATGGGCGAATCATCATCCTCTGTCCGAGGAGTCACAAGATTCCATCCCCTCTGAAGGGTGACGCTCTTGTCCTGTACTGTGGTACCCTTGAGAGTCAGCGACTGTGCCCTTTCGGCAAACAGCCAGAATGTCGCGCCTGTTTCAATGGAAATGCCTGAATAGACATAGCACGACGCGGAAGCATCATACCCCATCATTCGGTAGTTCTTCAGCGCAGCGATGCTGTCGTCATCGAGGTCAAACGGAATACCAAGAAGATTCCAGCCTGGATGAAGTGTATATACAAGTTCTTTTTGATATGGAAGATATGTTATTCTCTTTACCTTCACATTCGGCATGTTTTCCTCAAACCAAGCCTTGACGTATGCATTGTCCGTATAGACAATCACTAGCGATTCGCGTCCTTCAAATGTATTATCCCCGATCTTCGTTATTCCAGTTCCAATGGTCAGTTCCTTAAGGCCAGTGCAATCTACAAATGAACTCTGAATTGAAGAAACACTGTCAGGGATTGTAATGGATGTCAAACCAGTACAATAAGTAAAAGAAGATCCAACATTTTTCACTCCATTGGGGATCGTGATAGTCATGAGACTGTAACAGCTAGAAAAAACACCTAAACCAAGTTCAGTAATCCCGTCAGGAATATTAACCTGTTTAAGTGCAGTACAGCAATCGAAAGCTCCCAAACCTATTTCTGTTACGCTTTCAGGAATAACAACAGATTCAAGAGAACGACGATTTGCAAAAGCATGGTCATGAATTTTAGTCACAGGCATCCCCTCCACTTCTTCACGGATAATGGCATTGACTATGTTAAAATCGCTTGTAATGACAATGACTGTATTGTCAACGTTGTTCACATAGTATGTTATTCCGTCAAAATCAACGACATGTCGAAGCGGGTTACCCTCCAGGTCCATCAATTCTATATTCGGGAAGTATGTTGCAAGGTAATCCTGTACATATTGATTATCGGTATAGACTTTTCTGGCAGAAGAGTAGAAAGCATCATCCCCTTCAATTTCATTGACTCCAGAACCTACAATAAGGGTCTCAAATGGAAAACATTTAAAAGCACTATCTCCAATTTTAGTAACGCTATCAGGTATTGAAATAGTCATAGTGGAATTATTATTCGATGATATCATGGCATCTCGACAAATTTCCTCCACCCCATCAGGAATGTCGTATCGAAGCATATTATCAGGATAATGGACGAGTTTTTTCATATCCTTTGTATATAAAACACCGTCTCGTGATGTGTACGCCTCATTGCCTTCATCCACATTGATGGAATGAATATGGTTCCAACCAGAAAAAACACCACACCCTATTTCTATCACATTTTGGGGAATCGTAACGGTTGCATCACCTTCACAATTCATAAAAGCATAATCGCCTATCATCTTTGCACCAGTTGGAATAACAATTGATTGTAATTTTATGCAATTTCCAAAAGCACTACCTCCTATGTTCACTAAACTCTCTGGAAAGGTGACAGAAGAAAGTTCATCACAACAATAAAATGCGGACCCATAAATTTCTGTCACGCTCTCAGGCAAGATGAGGGAGGTTATTCCTTCATCCATAAAGGCATTTACGCCAATCGTTGTTACTGGTTTGCCATCAATGACTGGAGGAATTGAAACGAATGTCAGTTCACTTTTAAGTCCATGAATTACAACGTGTTGATTATCAATTTCATATTCAAAGGCTTCAATTGGAGAATATAGCGCCTCTCCTTTGTCTTTGAGAGTAATTGACATTTCAGTCATTTTTATCAGACCTGCGTATGTGTAACTGGCATTCAAAGTCACTTTCTGCTCGGCATCCGATATGTTTATGTTCGAGACTTTGCCATATTCTTTATTAATCAACGCATATTCTCCTGATGATAGATTCCAGTTCGGCGCAACAATGGCTGAAGTCCCATCACTAAAGGTCGCAGTACAGGTATATGTTGCGGAACCGCCGATAGGCAAAGTTTTTTCTCCTTCTATGGAAATGGATTCAAGCGTGACCTTACTGGATAATGGAGTCCACGAGATGTTATCAATCCAGACATAATCACAATAATAAGATGCTGAAAACGCTTGAGCGCTCAAACAAAACTCTAGGCAAATGAGGTGTTCGCCGTCTTCTGTGATTGTTAAGGCCACTTGCTCCCATAGTGACTCTCCCGTAAGGGTTTTCTGCTTTTCACCATCAACATAAATGGAAAGGCTAAAAAGTGATGGGGCATTACAGGTATCACGCGATTCCGAATTTGTTGTCCAAAAGAAACTGAACAGACCCTTTCCTGCAATCTTCATTAACAATGAAATTGGTTCTCCTGGTAGCATGAGATCCGATTGCAATGAAGCTGGATAAGTATTGTAGTTTGTAGTATCCAGATGCCAGGACTCAGGAAGAAACAGTGAAACATTGCCTTTCGAGATAATGATGTCTGTTTCAGAAGGTTTTTCAAATGGAGTGATTTCCAGAAATTCAACGGAAGATTTTACCATGTCTTCTCTGAAGGCACAAGCCTTTATTGTGGTTTCCGCTGTGATCAGCAAACCATCTTCAGGGAAAATCTGGCTGCTTTCCGTTGGGTCACTTCCATCTGTTGTATAGCGAATAACCGCTCCTGGCGTGGCGCATGTCGCCGTGACAATGCAACTATTCTCAAAGGCATCAACTGTGTTTTTGCTGAGCACTGGCTTGGCAACTTGCTCCTTGAATGTGTAGGTCTTGGTAACGGCGTCGCCGACTGGCTCTCCATTTTTGAATGCACGTGCGGTAAAGGTTGTGGTTTCCGTCAATTCAATCGCCCCTGAGTAGAGGGTATCTGATGCCGTCGGTACGCTGCCGTCAAAACGATAGTAGATGACGGCAGTGGGGTTTAGTATTGATATTTCCAGTTCCTGCTTGCTTCCAAGAATGTAAGTTTCCTCATCATCCAGGCTGAAAACAAGCGAAAACGTATCCAAGAAGGCACGCCCATCATCAATATCCATAAAGTCACAATGTGAACGCAGGGCGGCGTCCACATCTGCGGGGTTTATGATTGCGATGAATGGCAAGGATACAGCACCGCCGAGAGGTGCGTATTTCCAGAATTCCACCTCATATTCTGGAATATCGACATTGCAGTACCAGAGCGTGAAATTCGCCAGCAGGTTCGCCTTGATGTCCTCCGTTTCACAGACGGTGTTTCTGAAATAGTTGGTGTTGGGGCAAGTATCTCGTCCAGCGACCATCAGGATAAATGTTTTGTTCTTTGTGGCGGCGGTTGTTGCTGCGGAAAGCGTCGTATGCCAGGTCAACGACTTCTCTGTTTCAAAAGCCGCCAAGGCGGTACGCAACTCTTCCGCAGACATCTCCCCCATGTGGGAAAACAGGGTTTTGCTCTGGTCCGCAGGATCGATGACGGCGACAAATGGCAAAGAGACACTTACACCACGAGGGGCAAATTTGAAGAATTCCGTCCTGTATTCTTGAATTGCCACATTGCAATACCAGAGCGTGAAGTTCGCAAGCAAATTCGCCTTGATATCCTCCTGTTCGCAGACGGAGTTGCGGAAATTGTTGGTATAATAGTCAGCGTCCTGTCCACCGACCATCAGGATGAGCGTACCGTTTTCTGTGGCAGCGGCAGTTGCATCGGCAAGTGTTGTCAGCCAAGCCAATGACTCCTCGGCCATAACGCGCAAGCATATTGTCTTTTTGACAGTATTGCCGACCATGTCTTCAGCCGTCAAATATAGTATAATATTGCCATTCTTCCCATTTTCAGGCGACAAAACGACAGAATACGAGGTACCTTCGCCAGATACGGCGATGCCGCTTGCGGGCAGCAGATCAGGTCGGCTACTCACAACTGTCAGGCTTTTCAGTTCGCTGTTCGCTGTGACATCGCAAGTCACCTGCTCGCCGCCAAGGCTTGTCAATACATCATCTTCGACATCAATGGTCAACATTGCCGTAGGATTTGTTTTGACAGTGACAGTGATGCCATTGGATGCCTTCTGCCAACTTCCGTTAACCTTGGCTTCCAGCATATAGGTATTCGTGCCAGCCTGGTCAGTAACGGTAAAACTTCTCGCCGTTCCTGAAATGCTGTCACTGATAGTTGTCTTGGCACGGCTCGCCGAAGTTGCCGTCAGACGGAACGCTTCCGCAGTGAGCCGTTTTGGGAAAAACCAATTCAATGTAAACGAGGAACTTTGCTCTCTGGAAATAGGCTTGATAACTGGTATTGGCTTGGGTGTAATGTTCGTCGTTGCGCTGCTGACAACGGTATCCTCCTCTCCTGCCGTCAGCAAATACCATCCATTCAGATATCCTCCCCATCCGTAGTTGAAATGGTAATAGTCCAGGTCATCCATTGTTCCAAGACCGTCCGCGATAAACATGTGCCCGCCCTGCTCACTATAGGACACAAGGGCTGGACGCCCCGCCACCATATCTTCGCGAATACGCGAATAAAGAATCTGCTGAGTAGTCGCGCCGATATAGCCAGAACGCATGTCACCAAAGACGATGTCGTCCGAATAGCCAAGGTAAGTCGAAAGCAATGTATTGGCGTTTGACGACGAGGCACTTGTCGAGGCAATTTCATAATCCGCCTCAGCCAGAACGCTCATCTCAAAGGCAAGGCGTCCGACGGCCAAGCAGAAAGGCGTGATGGTGTTTTCGCTGATATCTTCGTCCGAATCCATTTGGCTCCACTCGTAGGGGAAAGACAAATCAGCCATGCCCTTCCCCTTGACAGCCCCCTCGCTGTCCGTAAACGTCTTACTCTTGCTACCAGCAACGGGCCAGTCGTGGAATTTCAGAAGTTGCGAAAGTCCCAATGCCACGCATCCAGTCAGTGCCCTTTCGGAATAGATGTTCCCAGACGGACAGAAAAAGTTGAATGGATAAGTCTGGTCCCATGTAGTCTCCAGCATCGGATCGCGGATGATGGTTGATGCTGGGAGGAAAACATCGCGCGTGCGCGAAAGCAACGCCTTCCAGCGTGAAATGTTTTCATCTGCGTTGCGACTGCCGCGCGTCGCACTGTTCTTCAGTTCACGATTGTAGATTTCCCCCTGTCTGTGCAGAATTTCAGACAATGGATGATTTGGCAACATGGAAAAACTCCCCTTTGTATCAAAGGCAACCACTGGCGGCAATGAATTGTCCGACGACATGATAAGGTATCCTGATGGCTTCAAATCAACCTGCCAGAGCGGGAGCGAACTGCCGTCTGCCTCCATTCGTCTGGCCTCAGAGGGAACAGCATCGGGCGATTCCGCATGGAAGATAGCATTGGCTGCAATCCACTGTCGTGCAGCAAAAAGGATATCATCCTTTGTGATTTCTTTTGATTGAAGCCAAACAAAAGTCAATGCCATAAGAAGAACTGTCAGACGTTGGAATGACGTTTTTTTCAGCATGGTGGCTGCCCTTTTTGTTTATTAAATTATATTGTGTCCGATGTCAAACGAAATCATACACAATCACTTGAAAGTCCTGAGATTGGTCAGCGTCAGATTCCGCGTGTATTCCAAGCCAGATTCGTATGTGATTGGTTCCGTGCCCAAATAATGGTTAATTACATTTGATATGCTTGATTCCGAAAGGCTTCCAGCAATCAAGATACAATGACGCGAATAGGAATGGATGTTGTTGATGATGATGCCATACGTGTCTCCCAACGGCGTTACGCCGCCCCATGCAGGATTTTTGTCGCCAATCCTGACTGTGACATTCGCACGTTCATCTGGAGTCGAATCGTCGATGACGTTCTCAAGGATGATGTCATGGATTTTGGTGCCGTTGGAATTCAGGAAACGCACAATTTGGCAGTGGCCTGCCGAATGGCCGAGGACATCACGGATGATGACATGCGAAATGTCATCATCATCCGTCGGCAGAGTGCCCGCGACCATTGTTGAATCAACCACGCCAGCAGGTTTCTGTCCGCCGCCAATGGTCGTCAAAGCGATGAGGTCATCGCCCGTGTAGCCAGTGATGTTCTCGATGGTAATGCGGTGGCAGCCTTGGCGCAGGTCGATGCCGTCCTGATTCAGCAGAAACTCTTCTTTGCCATCGATGACTTTCTTCGCCGTCGATTCAAACCGCAGATGGCTTAGCGTGCCATCACAACAATGCTCGTGGGACATCGCCCAGCAATGTGAGTCCTTGATGGTGAGATTGCGGACGGAGAATCGGTCAAGATATGTCAGCAGGATGCCGATGTTCCGCCAGTCGCCTTTTTGGTTTTCACTGTCTTTGCCCCCATCGGTGCCATACGACCGACGCCCCTGCGGAGCGCCGTAATAGTACGACGGCGAGCCGATGGGCTTTCCGCTGTCGCCTGTCGAGCGCGGCCTGTCCGCACCAAGCAGCAATGCATTGCCAATGCCGATAATATGGATGTCATGAAGCCGTTTGACATCCGTGATGCCAATGCCGCAGTTGGCACTTCTGATAAAATTGTCCCTGCAATTGTCAGAAAGTTTTATGGTACAGTCATCAATGACAAGCGTCGTATCTGACTCAAGCAGAATAGCCCTGTCAATCAGCCAATATACGCGACCATCCGAATCTTCACGTTTCGTTATCACGACTTTGCCAAAACCTTCCGCCTTCGCTGCCGCCAATGCCTGTTCAATACGTTCTGAGTCCGTGCCTTTGAATTGATTTGGGTTATATACGGTCATTTTCATTCTCCTGATTAGTTATTTTTCATGTGTGAAAAGAAGGACTTTTGTCCATCCATAGTTCAATGTCACTCTCCTTTTGCCGAAAGTTCATCAACAAACGCAGCCAGGCGACGCAGCCCCTCTTTCAGGCGTTCCTCTTTCATCGTGAAGGCGATGCGTATGAACCCGTCATACGCTTTTCCACCGTATGCGGCACCATGGACAACAGCCACACGTTTGGACTCAAGCAATCGCAAAGCGAATGTCTTGCTGTCCAGCCCCGTTGAGGAAATATCCGTCATCGCATAGAACGTCGCCTGTGGGCGGATGCATTTCAATCCAGGAATCCGTGAAATCCCTTCATAGACGACATTACGCCGTTTCTGGAACTCATCGCGAATAAATGATGCATCTGTATGAGGTTCAAGTGCTTCAATGGCCGCATATTGTGCTGGAAGCGGTGCGCAGGCAACGATATTCTCCTGCATTTTCACCATATGCGAAATGAGTTGTTCTGGCCCAACGGCCCATCCCAACCGCCAGCCAGTCATGGCAAAGCGCTTGGACAGGCCATCGATGATGACTGTCCTCTCCTTCATACCAGGCAATTCTGCTATGCTCCCTGCCGTTGCACCATCGTAGACCAGACTGCCATAAATCTCATCTGAAAGCACAATAAATCCACGCTCAATGGAAAGTTCTGAAATGCGTTTCAATTCAGTTTGGGGAATAATTGCCCCCGTTGGATTGTTTGGTGAATTCAGGACTACCACCTTTGTCCTTGGAGTCAACAAACGTTCAATTTCCGTAGCGCGCAACTGAAAACCATCTTCGGGACGCGTGTAGGCAAAGACAGGAATGCCTCCCAACGAGCGCACGACCTGAGAATAGTTAATCCAATATGGAGCGTGAATCACGACTTCGTCCCCAGGATCGACCAGGGCGTACAATGTCAAAAAACTCGCCTCCATCGCACCGACAGTCACGATGATCTCCGTGTCTGGATTTGCCTCAATCCCCCGATGTAATTTCAAGTCACTGGCAATCTGCCTTCGTAGTTCCTTAAGACCCGCATTTGCGGAATAGCGAGTCTTTCCTGCCATGATTGCGTCACATGCCGCCTGGCGGACATTCAACGGTGGCGGCAAGTCGGGATCGCCCAAGGTCAAATCCACGACATCATCCAATTTCATCGCAAGGTCAAAGATTTCCCTCGGAGGCGATGGTTCAACGCATAATATTCGTTCTGTCAGTTTCATAGACAAATCAAGGCTATAACATGTGAAACGATGCACTGAGGAAAGCGAATATTCGTCCGTTAATGATTGCAGGAAACAACGCCTTTCAAGCACCCCATCATTTCTTCAGATCATTTGCTTTTGTAATACAACATGCAATGGCAAAAGCCCTCGAAATCCTTGTCCTTGATCTGGTCGCGGAACTCCTTGCACATGCATTTGTTGTCCTCAATTCGCTCCAGTCTGCATGGGCAGTAGCCGCCAGTCCGCGCCAATCCCTCTTTGACAGTTTTAACTACTTCCTGATCTGTGTTCAGCGTGATTTTCATAATTTGAGATCCCTGTCTCGCTTATCGTAACGTAAAGGCAATAATCAAAAACACTATCAAGTCAACGTCAATGCAACCACAAAGCCGCCCATGATTCTTATTTTAAATAATGTAGCACCGTTTGTGCTCTAGACCATTCATTTTACTGTTTTTTTCTTTAAAAAATGAGAAAAAAGTACTTTCAAATTGAATTCCCATAAAAACACGATAGATTTCAATAATTGCATTTGTTCTCTTTCACTTCACAAAAACTACCTGCTTCCGTGAAGCGAAGGATGTCGAAGTGCTTTCCCAAGACACGATGTTGCCCAAGGGAAACGACCATCCGAGGCACGACGCGAAATCAGGAACAACTTGCTGTCTGCTAACTTATGAAATTCCAAGAACCCATTGAATCCTTCCGTTGTGTAACGTCTTTCACCCCAACTATCTGTACGCTCATTGGCGCACGCATCCCCGCGCAGTGTCAGGATACGCCGATTGATTCTGTCATCGAAGAGGCTGAAAAAGTGCTTGGGAAAGGGGAAAAAATAGAAAAGGCGCTTATTTTCGCACCAGACGCGTGCGGCATCCATCTTTGGGATCGTTTCCCTGAGAAAATGCCCGAAGTCGAATCGCTGGCACCGATACGCGTACCCATCAAAGTCGTCATGCCGTCTGTGACTCCTGTCTGCTTTGCATCCATGTATTCAGGTGCCACGCCTGAGGTCCATGGAATCCGTGAATACGCCAAGCCAGTCCTCACAGTGGAAACAATTTTCAACATATTTCCTGAATCTGGTATCAAGACAGGAATATCAGCCGTCAACGGATGCAGCATCGACACGATTTTCCGCAAGCGGCCAATCACTTACATATCAACGGAATCTGATGCCGAAAGCATGCAATTCACAAAATTGATGATGGATAACCCATCATACAACGTCGTTCTCAACTATGCAACGAACTACGACCATTTCGCCCATGCAGTAGGACCTTTTGGCGACCTCGCCCTTAATTCTTTCTTTACATGCATCGACTATTTCCGTCAATGTTCAGAATGGGTTGACACCGTCTGGGGAGACTACAACCGCCTGCTCGTCTGGTGTCCAGACCATGGTCAGCATGAAACCTCCCCTGGCCATGGCGGCCATGGTTCAGATATGCCTGAGGACATGCTCGTCTACCATTTCTATTCCATCCGTAAGAAAGGGCAAAAGTAAATCCTAAGGCTATCGCCCACCAGCACCACCCTAGTTTGTTCTGTGCCTTGCGCAAAGCCAGCCTCCCTCGAAACATGAGCCACAGGTGGGTAGTGCCGAGCCGCACCCGCTACTTGTTATGTGCCTCGGGCAAAGCCCGAGGCCGCGAAACATAAGCCATGGGTGCTAGCGGCAAAGTGCTGCTACCCAATTCATGCCATGAAATCAGTCAGACAATGGCATCAAATTTCCTGCTGCTCTGGCTCTTCTGATTCTTCAGGATCCTCTTCGTAATCCAATTCCGACTCACCAAAGCCCCCAAGGGAATCCGTCGGTTTGTTCTTGATAATCTGGACGGCGAGCGTACCGCCCTCGCCTGACAGACGATACCTTTGCGGAACGGCCTTGAACATTTCAATCAGATGCTCGTAGCCGTAGCGCCTTGGATCAAAAGTCTGGTCAATTCGAAGTAGCATTGCACCGACTTTGCTCAGCAGCACTGGAGTGTCGGGATCATCCTGCTGGGCATAGATTGCCTTGTCCAGAAACTTGACAAACGGGAAATAATTCTGTCCATCACGCGGCCTTAAATCAGAACCTGGCCGACGGAAACCAACGTTATTGTCGTATGGGAAAGCGCCGACTGACGTAAATGTGTCGCAGGCATTGCGGAAGAAGGCGGCGGAACGATCATCGCCGAAGCCGTGAACCGCAACACCGTCTTCGCGAAGACGCTGCGCCAGGCCAGTAAAGTCATTACTATTAGAAACAATGCAAAAACCATCATAGCGCCCTGTATAGAGCAAGTCCATGGCCTCGACAATCATCGTGCTGCAAATGGCACCGCGCCCATCGACATTTCCCGCTGGGGGAACGGGTCGCAAGGCGTACTTGGCAAGGACATTCTTCCAGGAGTAGTTATAATGGTTTTCTCCATAGACACGCCTGACAATGGGATTTCCGAGTTCAGTGATGTCGTCAAATAGGTCCTGTGCAATTGTTGCAGGTACTGTGTCTGCGTCAATAAGTACCGCGAGTTTTTCTGTCATGTTTGATTTAATCCTTCTTTGTTTTTGATTTATGTCGCCGCTGTTATTCCCGAGAATAACAGATTCAGCCATTTTCATATTCCGCGTAAGGCAAAGCAGTGTTCAGCGCTTCAGCCAGTTTTCAGGGCTGGCATAGAGAATAGGCTCAATGGGTTGAGCAAAACGAATCACATTGTCCTCGACTGAATCATGCTGATGATAGCGCCAGAGAACCGCAGTCTGAGTCTTCTTTCGACGTATCAAACGATACTGCATGCCTTCAAATCTGGGAACCGTCAACACACAATTGCCATTTTCATCAAAAATGTCAACGGCCATCGCTTCCCCTGGGTCCGTCACCAGTTCAACTTTGACTTCCGTTAGGTCAGCGGGAACCTCGAAATAGAGGTCATGATTGCTCCTGAACGTATGCAGACCGAATTCTGAAACAAAACCGCAACCTGGAGAATCGGACGTAATGAATGCGCCGCGCCCGCCTGTGTTCAGCACGAGTCTATAGACGCCCGCACGAGTGACTTTCAACTCGTATGTATCCTTCGGACAAGTCAACTGCTTCCTGCCGAAGACCGTCCCGTCGGGGGCGATTACCTCCAGCGGCATCGTCCCGTCTGGATAACGCGCCCATGAGACTTCGAAGGTCACTTTGGCAGGGCAGTCGGGAGACGCGTACTGAAGGAAAGTCGCATTGTTGCGTAAAATGACTTGGTTGCCGACTGCTCCATTGGCATTCGCCGGCTTCAGGCCGTCAAGCACCAGCGGCTTCGATGCGAAATTGCGGAATTCAGGCTGACCTGGAAATTTCGCGGCAAACGCCTCGAGATCGGCCTTGCATTCCTTGGCCCCATCCTTGATTGTCAGGCTCCCGGCGGGAACAAGCATTTTCGCGATTCCCATTTCGGCAGTAGCGAAAACCTCCCTGTCAAGGCCTTGTAGGATGACCGTATTGCCAAAATCAATTCCGCCGATGTCTTCTGTATATTTGTGTCTGAAGAAAATCGGCGGATTCGGATTGGCTGAATTGTCGAAAACGCAATTTTTGAAGGAGATTTCCGTTCCATTGGCACGCGGGCTCCTGAAAACGATAGCGGTTCCTTCCTTGCCACTCAATGTGCAGTCTTCCATCTTGACAAAGCCCTTGAGGTTCCCCGTCGCATCTCCGCCCGTATCAAACCGAATGCAGCCCAATTTGTTGTCGTGGACTCGGCAGTTCCTCACAGTAATGGAAAGCGGCTTGACACTGTTGAAAGGAACTGCATAGTCGATGCCGAAACCTGCGTTGCCAAAAATGTCGCAGTCCTCCATCACATTGTTGATAATAGGTTCCGAGCAACGGTTTGGCTCAAAGTCGATGCCCGCCATCGGAGCCGTGCCACTCGTGTTGGACATCGTGCATCGGCGGATCATAACATTCTCTGCAGTAATGACGCTGATGCCCTGGCGATGGTGGTCGTCAAGCACGAGATTTTCCAGCAAAACATCTTTGCACATTGGAGCGCCGAGATAGACGCCGTCGCCTCCACTAGATTCGATACGCAGGTCGCGAATAATCACATTGCGGCTACTCCGCAGGACAATTGCGTGTCTCCATTCTGATGGCTTATATCTTGATGCGTCTTGATAATCCTTTTTGTTCATTCGCAATGTTGCGTTCCCCTCGCCGCGAATCACGAGATTGTCCGCATTGATGGCTGTGAACATGGAGTCGCTCAATTGCTTGTATTCTCCTGGCATGGCACGGACGACAACGTTATTTTTGAACACAACTTCCTGGTTTCCAACAAGTTTTATCGGCATGACAAGGTATTCAAAACCTGGGTTATCGACTTCGACGACATCAGCGCCAGAATATATGGCCGCCTGAATAGCCGCTGTCGCATCTTCTTTTGAAGGAGCAAATTCTGTGACCTTGACCGTCCTGGCCATGCAACAAGCCGCCATTGCAAAAACAAATAAAGAATTCAGTTTAAAACACATCTTTTTACCTTATAAGTTTTTTATATTGAAAAGAAATATAGAAATTACTTTGCCACCCATTAGCAAAAATTCAAGACAAGCAAAAGCAAAATTGATGCTCAATCGTGTTTTTTCCCGACTGAATCCATAGAAAAAGAAAGGCAAACAAAATGGAATCAAACCGCGCCGATTTTTCTTCTCCCCAGACTTTATATTTTTGAAAAAAGGTTTAACTTACATTAGTTTCATCTGAGTCCGATTCCCGAAACAGGCAAGGGATACAGATTTTTCAAGCCATCGCTACTTTCCATCAGGAGTTCCTCCATGAATTTCATCAATGTCGTTCCGATTTTCACATCAAACATTGATTTTGCCGTATCCGAAATCAAGCGTCAGCATCAAGAACTTGGCTTGAGGAAATTCGCGCTGTGCATGAGCATGCATCCAGTCGGAACGCCTGCAAAAGATCATGCGCTGAAGACCATCGCAAGCGCGAAGGCAATCGTCGATGCCCTTGTCGACACGCCAGTCGAGGTCGGCGTCCTCATCCAGAGCACGCTTGGCCACGGCTGGAGCGGGCCAGTCCCGCTGACCAATGAGCCTTGGCAGCGCACAGTCATGGCAGACGGCAAGGTCAGCAGCCGCATGTGCCCTACCGACAAAGGCTTCAGGGACTACGTGTTCTTCTGCATTGAGGAAATCATGAAAATGAACCCAGCCTTCCTGCTGATGGATGACGATTTCGGTCTGCGCCACGGCGAGTGCTTCTGCCCGAACCATGTCAAGATGTTCAACAAGGCAACAGGGCAGAATCTGACGCAGCAGCAACTGATGGAACTCGTCAGCAAGAATACAGCAGAAGAGAATTCGCTTGTCGCTGATTTCTGCCATCAGCGTGATGAACTCATCATCGAATTCGCCAAGGAAATCCGTCACGTCATCGACCGCTACAACCCAAACATCGTCTGCACAATGTGCACGCCTGGCGGCGGTCATAGTTTTGTCAATGCAGTCACGCATGCGCTGGCTGGCAATGCCATGCCCTCCGCACGCGTCAACAATGCCATCTATGGAAACAACTATCAACTTAGATTCATTGAACTTACGCGTAACACATGCGCCATCCGCCATCAGTTCAAAGACGTCCCCGACCTCATCGACGAGGCGGATACCTTCCCGCAGAACTACTACAGCGAAAATGCCCTGCTCTTTCATTCGCATCTCGTCAACGCCATCCTTTGCGGCCTGACTGGCGCTAAACTATGGATGTCCGAATTCAGCCAGCCAGTCGATACTGGCTCGCAGCGGAAATACGAGGCGTTGTTCAAGGCCAACATCGGTCTCTACGAGGAACTACAGAAAACGGTCGCCAAACTTGAATGGACAGGCGTCAAGGGCGTCCTGACGCATCCGAAGCATCTGAACCATCCGCTGACAACATCTAGGGCTCTATTCGAGCCTGACTGGAACAGCGCCCTGCTTGCGGAATTCGCCTTCCCCATCGCGTTCGACAGCGGAGCCAGTGGCGGGATCCATGCCTTGACGGAAAAACAGGCGCGCGATTTGTCCGACGACGAACTGACATCACTTTTCACGAGTTCGCTACTCCTTGATTCGACTGCTGTCAAGCACCTGACGGCACGCGGCTTCGCCGAGTTGATGGGTGTACGTGCCGTCGAAGACCCGAAATTCTTCTGTACTGGCGAATTCCGCGAGGGTATGGCGGCAGTATCGGGGCTCATGTGGCAACCCGTCATGGCGAAACTTGAATGCACGTCCGATGCAGCACAGGTTCGTACATGGTGTGTCACGGCAAAGAACCGAAGCATCAACGTGACGAAAATCGCCCCTGCGATGGTCTTCCACACCAACAAATTGGGCGGACGAGTCGTCGCAGTGGCCTGGTCGCCTGAAGAACCGTATTACATTGTTCGACGCCCCATGCGCCGCAACATTCTTCTCGATGCTTTCTCCTTCCTCAACGGCGACAAACCGCTCGACATGGTCATGGACATCGACCAGCAGGTTCTCGTCCGACACGGTATCATCGACGGCAACACAGATATTGCCGCGCTCATCTCGCTGACCATCGACCCGATTCCAAAAATAAGGCTTAGCATGAACGCCGTGCCCAAAAACGTCCAGTTGCTTTCACCCGAAGGTCATTGGCTCACGCAGGATTTCACATACGCCGACGGCTTCCTGACCGTCCCGAAGACCATGACCGTCTGCCAGCCCGTCATACTGAAAATAAAGAAATAGTACAAAACACTATCGGAGAACAACAATGAAACCGATGCCGACTTTTCCCAAAGGCGAACCCGCCTTCATCCCGCTCCTGAAATCTCATCAGCCTTTCATCCCCAACTGGGATACGGAACGTGTTTGCGCTTCCAATGAACTCGATGCCACGCGAGGAATCCAAGTTCAAATGGATTTCCCCGATAACGAAAAACTCCTTGATACAGCCGTTTTCGACCTCAATCGCTTCCTTGACGAAGCAGGTCTGAAAGGGACAGCGATTTCCTGCGTTATTCGCCAAACCAGCGGACTGGCATTTGAAACATATATCGTTACAGTCACGTCCAACGGCATTCAACTGGAGGCCTCTGACCTGGAAGGCGCACGCCGTGCCATCTACTACCTGATGGACAAACTGGCCTTCAGCCCATTCCTCCCCATCGAAAGTGAAACACGCACACCATGGCTCAAAAACCGCATATCACGATGCTTCTTCGGCCCAATCAAACGCCCTCCGCACAATATCGACGAGTTGATGAACGACATCGACTACTACCCCGAAGAGTATCTGTCCCGTCTCGCACACGAAGGCATCAACGGCCTCTGGCTGACCATCACCTTCCGCGAAATCTGCGATTGCAGCCTGCGTCCCGCCTGCCCTGACGCCGCCCGAAGGCAGGCGAAACTGCGTGCAAGCGTCGAACGCTGCCGCCGCTATGGTATCAAGATCTTCGCTTTTTGCATCGAGCCATGCTATTGGTCGCAGACGCTCGGCAATCCATTACCCAAAGGTGCCGAAGAACTTCTGGGACCAGGCTGGACACGCGAACAAATCGGCAATGACATGTTCTCATTCTGCCCGAAGTCCGATAAGGCTCAAAAATACCTCTATGAATGCACGAACTCCCTCTTCAAAGCCGTGCCTCATCTCGGCGGCATGATCAACGTATCCTTTGGAGAACGCACCACGTCCTGTCTGTCCATGATGAGCGTTCGCGAAGAGCCCAATATGCCATGCGGAGACAAATGCGACTTGACCATCGGAGAAATCTTCAGACTGACGAACACCGCCATGGCAAAGGGCATGAAGGACGCCAACCCAGACGCGGATTTCATCAGTTGGCTCTACATCCCCGAACCATCACAGGCTTGCGACTGGATATACCAGATGCCGTCAAAACTCAACGGCGAAGTCGCCTTGACTTGCAATTTCGAGTCTGGAGTTACGCGTGTGCAACTCGGCAAGGTCCGCGCTGGCGGCGACTACTGGCTGTCCGCCGTCGGTCCTGGCGATCGATTTGGGCGTATGGCTCAGGCATGTCAAGGCCATTGTGACTGCGCGGCGAAGATTCAAGTCGGAAACTCCCATGAAGTCGCAACGATTCCCTACGTGCCAATTCCAGGCACTCTTTACCGCAAATACAAGAAGATGAAGCAATTGGGTGTGAAGCACGTCATTCAATGCTGGTATTTCGGAAACTATCCAGGCCTGATGAACGAGGCAGCGGGGAAACTCGCATACGAAGACTTCACGCATACGGAAGATGAATTTCTGGAATCGCTGGCAAAACCCGCCTGGGGCAAGGATTACCAACACGCCATCGATGCCTGGAAACTCTTCGCCGAAGGCTATTCATGCTATCCAATGGACATCCAGTTCCAATACTATGGCCCGATGCACGACGGTCCCGTCTGGAAACTCTATCTTAAAAAATCTTGCACTTCACTAACACGCTCTTGGCAACCCGACGATTTTCCCGCTGGCGACGCTATCGGCAAATGCATGACGCATTTCACCCTCGATGAACTCGTCAGGCAGTCAGAACAGGTTGCCAGCCAGTGGCATAAGGGTTTGATTGAACTTCAGAAGGCGACGCATGACAACCATTTGCTCGACTTCACCCTCGCCGAGGCGCTTGACATCCAATTCACGTCTGGCTATAACATCCTCAAGTTCTATCTTCTTCGTTCAGCACTGGAATCTGCCCCAGCCAAAGACGCCAAGCGTTTGTTGGATGCTATGTCAGACATCGTCAAAAATGAAATCGCACGGTCGCGCAAACTGGCGGAACTGTGCCAAAAGGACCCGCGCCTCGGATACCATTCGGAGGCTGAAGTCTTCAAGTACTTCGCTGATAAACTCATCTGGCGCGCCGACGATTTGCAGGAACTTCTTGACGGTGATTTCAAGGCAGCATACGATACACTTGAACGCACAGGCTCACTCCACGATTTCATCAAAGAAATCAACCTCGCTCCCGCGACCGAAGGCAATACTTATGGAGAAAACGGCATCCACTGGTCCTTCGATTCCGATACGGATTCTGTTCGACTCCATGTCGATTTCGACGGCAATCCGCCATATCATGAAACGGCATACATCATCATCTACGACATCGACTGCGCGAAGAAACCCACGTTCCCCGTTGCCATCGCCAAACCGCGCGAAAACGCGCCGTCACTGACAACCGCACACCGTTTCGGCTATCCATTGTGGCTCGGCGAATCCAGCGCCGTTTTAACGGCAAACGGCTGGCATGCCGACCTCGTCATCGACCGTGCAAAATTCGGCTATGCATCGGAGTTGAGAATCGGAGTCGAACGCGTCGCGTTCCTGCCTGACGGCACGACAAAATTCACGAACGACAAGCCAGGGGACTACCCGCGCATCGTGCGCTTGAATCTCGGCTATGCGCAACCGACAAAGACAACCCCTATCAGACTTGGCTAACTTCACAAAATGCTCTGTTCCCAGTGAGAGGCTGTAATTGCGCATGTCAATGAGACTGTGAAAAGCCCCCGAAGGGATCAAGTTATCAGTACCCCCAGGTTGAGAAAAGCGACACCTGGGGGGAAACCGCCCAAATTGATTACGACCTTGAGAGGTCGAACCTCCCCGTGGGAAACAGAGCGTCACCCCAAAAGGAACTGTCTCCCATGAAACAACTTCACATGGTCTATCTCGCGGAATATGGCATGCCCGCCATGCCGAAAATCGCAGAGGGCTTCACGCTCCGCCCCTATCGTTCAGAAGACGCAGAAAGTTATCTCGCGCTCCGAATCGCGTCTGGCTTCACGGAATGGAACTCCAGGGCATTGTTCGAATACATGCAGCGTGTCCTTCCCGATGGCTGCATGGTCATTGCTGATGGTGACAACAAAATTGTCGCCGCCGCGACCGCGCAACTCTACACACAATGCCTTTGGCCGTACAACGGTGTTCTTGGCTGGGTCATGTCCACGCCCGATATTCGCGGCAAGGGACTTGGCAAAGCCGTTGTCGCAGCCGCGACCCGCCGTCTGCTAATCTACGGTTTCAAACGCGCGATGTTGACGACCGATGATTTTCGCGATGCCGCCGTCGCCATCTACCTGAAACTTGGATGGCGTCCATGGATGGTTGATGACGACATGCCTGCACGCTGGGATGCCATGTACCAAAAACTCGGCATCGCCCCCGTCGAACCTGCGCCCGACATGCCGCCAAACGGCCCGCTCGGTTTTTAGACTGCCCATTATGATTCAGAGACAGTCGTTGTTGTTTTCTGACAATGACATTACCGATGGACAGCGCTTTCAAGGAACTGTAGATAATGAAGTGGTTATCATGTTTTGACAAGACGGCGATTATCAGTGGAGAACGCCATATCAGTTACATTCAGTTCATGGACTTGATCCTGCGGACTGGCGAGGATTTAAAACAGCATTGCGCAAAAGAAGACCGCATTGCCATTCTAGGGGCGAATTCACCCGAATGGATTGTCGCCATGTATGCCATCTGGCATATCCACGCCATCGTCGTCCCCGTTGATTTCATGTCAACGCCTGAGGAAATCGCCTATATACTTGACGACTGCACGCCGTCTGCCGTCTGGTGCGATGAGGTCTCCAAGGACAAACTCACCAAGGCACTGGCCTCAGTCAAAAACGCAACACCAATAGTCATGGAACTTGAGTCGCTCAAAGAGACTCCCTCCAACGGTACGGGAAACTATGGCATCATCGGCGAAAGCGATAATGACGAAATGGCATTCATCATCTATACTTCTGGCACGACAGGCTCCCCAAAGGGAGTCATGCTTACCTTCGGAAATCTGGAATCAAACACGGATGCCTGCTCGAAGGAAATCCAAGTATTCATCCCCGATGACCGCGTGCTCGTACTGCTTCCGCTTCACCACGCCTATCCCCTGATGGCAAGCGTTGTCATGCCGCTGTCCATTGGAGCGACCTCCGTATTTGCAAAGGACATGACATCAACATCCATCATGTCAGCATTAAAGGACAGCCAATGTACGTTCATCGTCGCCGTGCCCCGTCTTTCTGAATTGTTCAGGAATTCCATGATGCAGAAAATCAACGCGTCATTGATTGCCCGTATCATGTATCGTATCTGCTGCTTCTGCAATTCATTATGGCTTTCCAGGCATATATTCCGTAAAGTCCAGGACGCTTTTGGAGGGCATATCAGATATATTTCCTGCGGCGGCGCCGCAAATGACCCGCTGGTGACCCGCGATTTCTACGCCCTTGGTTTTGAATTGCTTGAAGGCTATGGGATGACGGAAACCGCGCCGATGATTTCATTCACGCCTCCTGGTCATCACAAGCCTGGCTCCCCTGGCAAGCCCATCCCATGCAACGAGGTAAAAATCGAAAATGACGAAGTGCTCGTCCGAGGCGCCAATATCATGAAAGGATATTATCACAAGCCAGAAGAGACAGCGCAGGCACTAGATAAGGACGGATGGCTCCATACTGGAGATTTGGGCTATCTGGACAACGATGGCTTCCTGCATCTGACGGGGCGCAGCAAGGAGTTGATCATCCTCGGAAACGGGAAAAACATCACCCCGACAGAACTCGAACAGCATTTGATGAACATTTGCGGCGGGCTTTTTGAAGAGTGTGCGGTAACCGATGACGGACGCAATCTCATCGCGTTGATTGTCCCTGACATGGAAGCCATCGAAAAGCAGGGCATCCTCAATATCAAGCAGACCATCATTGACGAGGTCATTGAGCCTTTCAATGAGTCAGTTCCATCCTATAAGAGACTCGCTGACATCATCATCCGCACAACACCGCTTCCAAGAACGCGGCTCGGCAAACTTCGGCGGCATATCATCCGCCAGGAATTGTCTGGCAACGGTTCTAAGACTACGGTGGATGACGCTCATGCCAGTACACCAGCACCCGACAATCCAACATACGCTAAAGTCGCGGCCTGCATTGAAAAACTTGCGGGACGTGCCATTGGCCCAGACGAGCATTTTGAACTCGAACTTGGGCTGGATTCGCTCGCAAAAATCAGCCTCCTCAGTTCGTTGAGCGAGACTTTCAAACGGGACCTTTCAGTTGAGATTCTCGTAAAGCATCCGACCGCACGCACATTGTCGGAAGAAATCGCCGCAGGTTCATCCACAGATTATGAAGAGCAGGATTCTGGATTCCAGAAAGTGCCAGAGCCATGCTGTCTTCATGGGCTTTACAGGGGAATAACTTCGGCACTTTTCCATGCGATTTCACATCTGACAGTTTCTGGGAAGGAGAATCTCCCCTCTTCAGCCTGCATTTTCGCACCGAATCATCTTAGTTCACTGGATGGCTTCGCATTGGGTGCAGTCCTTGACTCAAAACGCTTCAAGAACACCTACTTCTATGCAATCTCAAAATATGTCGATGGATGGTTCTCTGGCTGGTTTGCAAGAAGACATAACATCATCGCCATGGAACTCAATGGTGACATTAGAAAATCACTGTCGCTTTTGGAAAAAGCCCTCAAGGATGGCAAGTCGGTCGTTATCTTCCCAGAAGGCACACGCAGTATGGATGGGGCACTGGGCGAATTCCGCCCAACATTCGCGCAATTGGCAATCAAGGCGCAGGTCCCCATCGTGCC
>JAGCTA010000309.1 GCA_017963875.1 Victivallales bacterium
ATGCCCGACATGCTCGGCGGACATCACGTTGCCAGATGGTCGTGTCATTAAGAAGAAGGACAATCCAAAGGTGTTTACTTCGACACGCTTCTTCCTATGGGTGAATGATATAGCACGACACCTGAAAGAACGTCATCCAGACAAGGGAATCAAGACCAACGGCTATTTCCTTACTGAGGCACCTCCAGCCATCAATCTAGAGGATAACATCATTACTAGTTACGCTCCGATTTTCAAGAATTCCAAGATTTCGATGGAACATCCTGATTGCAAGGAGGTTTTGGATAATCTCATTACTTGGAGCAAGCGAACAAACAAGGTGATGCATCGTGAATACTATGGTTTGCAGAAAATGTTCCCTCGCCCGATCGATGGTATCGCCATGCAGGATTGGAGAGCGATTCTCAAGCACAGCAACATTACGCGAACCTATTCGGAGATGGTCTGCGATACGGAGAATCATTGGGACGGAGTAAAGTGCTGGGACATGAACGCGCCGATCTACTGGTGTCTCGCCAATGGCCCATGGGATCCCGAAGTCGATGTCGAGACGCTTCGCACGCAGTTCTTTACGCGTGTCTATGGCGAGGCAGCGAAAGACATGGCGGATTTCTACCATGCGGTCGAGAAGGCCTGGCTGACATTGCCTGGCCGTTCATCCTGGATGGACAATCCTTTCACGCTATGGGCGGCGGTGTTCAGGAAATTCCCAGAACTCAAGGTGACTCTTGACAAATCCGTCGCGTCTGCGTCCTTGAAGAAGATGCCTCCGAATGGCAAAATCATGTTTGAACGGTTCCGCAAGTGCTATGAGGAAATTGTCAATTCTTTACCGCAGTATTATGAATATCCAGTGACGCTTGTTTCGGCTCCGCCTGCGTTCGATCCATTCTTCGCCAATGCGCCGTGGAAGGACGCCGTGCCAATAAACGAATTCAAGGAAGAGGTGTATTTCAGCAAGGTATTCAAGGAGACGACGGATGTCCGCGTGCTGTCCGATAAAGATAACCTGTATGTCGGTTGCCGTTGCACGGATGACTATGGTTTTGCAGTCAACGCCATGCCGTATCATGTGCAGCGTGAAGTCTGGCCGACTGGCGACAAACTGGAAATCTGCATCGGCATCAATGACAAGGATATCTATCAGTTCGCCGTCGATTGCAACGGCAATTACTGCGACCTGCTAAACCGCAAGGCGGAATGGAAGTCCAACGCATCGATTTATACTGAAAAGGACGCGAAGGGCTGGTCGCTGATGGTCATCATTCCGCTAAAGGATCTCAAGACGACGCTCGACGGAAAAATCTCCATGACGTTCCTGCGATACTTGAAGGACAAGCAGAACAAGAGCAGAGGCATCTTGGTCTGGCGCTTCGGCGTGCCAAATAGCGTCGATTCATTCGTGCCCTTGAAGTTCAAGAAGTGAGCGACAATCTGGTGGAGGGACTGGTCATGGTCATGGTTTGAAGCCCAGTTCCTCCTGCATGAGGATGATCAGCGGGATTCCGAGGAAGATTGGGAAGCACTTTTGACCAATAAAAAACAGTGGCAAAGTATCAGAAAATATCGAAAACTTTTCTTGGACAGCAACGATTCGGAATTGAAAATTCGATTGTGTAGTATATTATATGATAAAGTATTATCAGAATTGCAGCGGATGTCGTCCCTGTCTTTGAATTAAAAAGTTTTTAACCCAAAACATTTCCATGAATCGATACAATCTCTTTTTCACATTGTTGCTGGCGGTCTCTGCTGTCCTTTTTACGCTTGGCGTCATCAAGAAAGTTCGCCACATGCAGGAGCATTCTGCGTCTGGCAGCGGATGTAGGGCGGTGATTGCCGTCATACCCAAAGGCACGATCAACATGTGGTGGGATGTCGTGCGACAGGGGGCAGTGAAGGCAGGCGAGAAATACGGAGTCGATATCCGCTGGAATGGTCCAGAGGTCGAAACCGATAGGGAAAAACAGATTCAGGCAGTAAGGGATGCGCTTGTGCAGAATGTTGATGCCGTAGTGCTTGGTCCAAACGATTTCAAGGCACTGGTTCGCCCTATTGAGGAGGTTCACGAAAAAGGCATTCCGTGTGTGATCATCGATTCTGCTGCGGATACCGACGTATTCGATTCCTTTGCCGCAACAGACAACATCGCTGGCGGCGCGGATGCAGCGCGGCTGCTTGGCAAGGCGCTTGGCGGTCGTGGAGAGGTCCTGATTATCAAGTATGTTCCCAATTCAGCCTCCACTGATGGCCGTGCCCAGGGATTCCGCGAGACTCTCCAGAAGGAGTTTCCACAGATCACCATTCTTGCTGAAGACTACACGGATGGAACAGTTGAAGGCGCACGGCAGAAGACAGGCGACCTGCTGACGCGCTTCCCGCAGACCACGGGTGTCTTTGCTGTCAATCAGCCGAGCGCGGTTGGCGCCTACAAAGCGATTCAGGCGCATGGAAAGGCAGGCTCGATGAAGTATGTCGGTTTTGATTCGGATTCCCTGCTTGTTCAGGCCATAGAGGACGGTTCCTGTGTTGGGCTGATCGTGCAGGATCCGCTCCAGATAGGCTTTGTTGGCGTGGAGACGGCGGTGAAGTTGCTCAAAGGCGAGAAGCCGCCCCGCGACATTCCCGTGCCAAGCATGGTTGTCACCCTTGAAAATCTCGCGGAAAAGAAAAAGACACACGCAGCCGCTCTAGGATTGTGATTCTTTTTCGCATATAAGATGTTGCAAAGATTTTCGGTTTCAAACGTTTTTGTCCAGATGTCACAGAATACCACAGACTATTTCCTCCAGATGGAGGGCATTACCAAGCATTTTGGAACTGTCACTGCGCTGCACGATGTGACATTTGCCGTCCGTCGTGGAACTGTCTGCGCACTTTGCGGCGAAAACGGTGCTGGAAAATCGACGTTGATGAAAGTGCTTGCAGGAGTTCATCGCCCCGATGGAGGTCGTATTATTCTGGACGGCAATGAGATGCATTTTCAGAGGCCGAAAGACGCGTTGACTGCGGGCATTTCGATGCTTTATCAGGAAGTGGAATTGGCGGGGCATCTGACTGTCTATGAGAATGTCTTTCTCGGGCGTGAAATCCTTCGCGGAGGACTCTTGCGATGTATCGACTGCGACAAGGAGATTCAGACGGTTCGGGAACTTATCGAGAAGAACCACTTTCAACTTGACCCGCTGGATGTTGTTGCAGAGTTGTCGCCAGGCCAGTGTCAGTTGGTTGAATTGCTCAAGGCGATGCTTTCAGGCGCAAGGCTGATTGTGATGGATGAGCCGACATCCGCTCTTTCCGAGGGTGAGGCTGCCACGCTCTTCAAAATCATCCGACAGTTCAAGGAGCAGGGTATCACTATCATCTACATTTCGCACCGCCTTGAGGAGGTCCTTGCACTGGCGGATGACATCTGCGTGCTGCGGGACGGCGCGGTTGTTTTCAGCGCCCCTGCCTCTGAACTCACCGTGGACACACTAGTGCGCCAAATGGTCGGGCGTGAACTCTCGCAGTATTATCCGCCGCGTGAATCCAAGCCAGGCGACGTGCTTTTTGAGGCGCGCGGACTGACCACCGAACATATCAGGGATATCTCTTTCACGGTGCGCACTGGTGAAATTGTCGGCATGGCTGGGCTTGTCGGCGCGGGGCGCAGCGAGACGGCGCAGGCGATTTTCGGCATTGACAAATTGCTTGCAGGTGAATGCCTGCTTAATGGAAAGGCACTTGCCATCCGTAGGCCTGCCGATGCTATCGCGGCTGGAATCGGTTTTCTGACGGAGGACCGCAAGCGCACGGGGCTGTGCACGGAGTTGCCTTGCAGTTGGAATATCACATTGCCAAACTACAGACGTCTTGGAATGGGAGGTCGTCTTTCGCTTGCGCGAGAGCGACAGGAATGCCTTGAACTTGGGCAGAAGATGCACCTGAAATGGCACCAGCCAGAGGATCCAGCCTCCTCGCTTTCTGGCGGAAACCAGCAGAAACTCTTAGTTTCACGGTGGTTGCAAGCGGATTCGAGATTCCTGATCGTTGACGAGCCCACGCGCGGCATTGATGTCGGTGCCAAGGCCGAAATCTACGCATTGCTGAATGATCTGGCGGCTGCTGGCAAGGGAATTCTGTTGATTTCCTCGGAACTGCCTGAAATCCTCGGCATGTGCGACCGAGTTCTGGTGATGCGTGAAGGGCACCTTGCAGCCGACCTGAAGGTCGCCGAAACAACTGCGGTAGAGGTCATGCACAAAGCCGCCGTATAGCAAAACGTATAAGCAAAAATACAAGTCATTCCACTATGAACAAACTAGCCAAACAACTGCTGCCGTTTTCATCGTTGCTTTTCATCATTTCCCTATGGACATTTCTTGAGCCAGATACATTTCTGACGTTCCAAAACTTCAAGAACGTCCTAAGTAGTTCAGCCGCAAATGGCATCATTGCAGCAGGTATGACGTTTGTGATTATCACCGCAGGAATCGACCTTTCGGTCGGTTCCATGTTGGCAATGTGCGGGATACTCGGTTCCATTGCGATGCTTGCGCTTTCTGGGGCGGACTGGGCACAGATATCAGGTGGCGCGGCAATCGAACTCGGGGGCTTTGCCATGCTGGTTGGCACGCTGACAGGTATGGCTGTCGGCGCATTGTGCGGTTTTATCAACGGTGCTTTGGTGACTCGCCTGAAACTTGCGCCGTTCATCGTCACGCTCGGTTCCATGAGCATTTTCCGAGGCATTTCCCACATCATCAACTCTAGCCGTCCGATTTCAGTATCTTCATACAGTTGGCTGGACACGGGAACCGTTGCAGGCGTTCCAGCCTCTGTGGTCATCTTCGCTCTGGTGCTTCTCGCAATGGGGTATGTACTGAAATATACGCCTTTTGGGCGTTATGCCTACGCCATCGGCTCCAATCCGCAGACCGCCTATCACGCGGGTGTAAATGTTGACAAGATGCTCGTGTGGATTTACACCATCCTTGGTGCCCTTGTCGGTCTTGCCGCGATGATAATGACATCGCGCGCATCAAGCGCACAGCCATCGGCAGGGCTTTCCCTGGAACTGGATGTCATTGCGGCGGTCATCATTGGCGGATGTTCGCCGAGCGGCGGCAAGGGTACCATGCTTGGAACCCTCATTGGCTGTCTGCTTATCAGTTTTCTGCGCAACGGCTTGACGTTGCTTGGAGTAGTTGCGCAGATTCAACTGGTGGCGGTCGGCCTGATTATCATCATCGCCGTAACCAGCGACCGCCTTGCTGTAAGAAAAGGCTGAACGATACGAAACCGAGACTTGACGATGAAATCGACCGTCAGGAGGTTCTTCACTGATTCAGGTCTTAGGATAACAAAGAATTATAGGTTATAGTCTGGTCTGATGATGACGCCTTGCTCTGCTGAGCGGATGGCGGCGTCAGCGAATGCGACGGTCTTCGTGCCCTCGAAAACATCGGTTGGCGTCTGGACGCCTTTCTCAATGCATTCGGTAAATTCCTTCAATTCGCTGGTGACATTGTGGTTCTTGATGGATACTGGGATGTCAATGAATGAATTGGTGCCAGTGATTCCAAAAAGCATTTCTTCTGAGATTTTAATGGACGGGCTAGTATTGTCGCAGATGATGGTTCCCTTCGTGCCGTAGAGGCATG
>JAGCTA010000041.1 GCA_017963875.1 Victivallales bacterium
GATGAATCTTGTCGGTTCGCTATTGATTTCAGCGCTCATCGTGTTTCCCGCATTGGCAGCGATGCGCATTTGCAACAGTTTTCTAAACGTGACTATCTGGGCCGCCATTCTTTCTGTTGGTTGTGCAGTAAGCGGAATGCTGGTCTCCATTGTGAGTGGCACGCCTGTCGGTTCAACCATTGTCACAGCAGACATTGTTGTCTTTTTGATTTGTTCAATGGCAGGTATGCTTATCAGACGTTTTAGTGTACGAAAGACTGTACTTGCATTACTGTCTGTTTTGAGTTTGCTGAGAATCGGTTGCGAATCTGAAAAAAGGTCAGAGCATCCTAAAGAGGAACAAAAACTGGCGAAAGAAGAATACAAAATCGATCTAGACTTGACACTATTCAACCCCCGCATGGTTTACATGCAAGTTTTCTACATGACAAAACAACCGCAAGCATACGCAGGTCAGACAATCCGCATGAAAGGCACATACGCAGTAATGATAAACCGAACGACACAAGAAAGACACACATATTGCAATGTCTCCGATTCCACGGGATGTTGCTCGGCAATGATTCGCTTTATTCTTTCCGAAAGACAAAACAAGCAATTGCGTAATGGAGAAATAATCACAATCCGTGGAATATTCGAAATCATAGAAGAAAACGGTGAAGTAAACGGAATTCTTCAAAAAGCCGTTTTAGAATAATCTTTCATATGCCCATCGTTCTAATACTTTGAAATTCCAACGAAAAGTCACAAATAAAATAATCCCCTGGAATAAGTTCGTGAACTCATTCAGGGGATTAACTTCAACAGTGCTTAAAAGCCTGATTACTTGACTTCTTCACCGACGGTCCAGCGGATGAAACGCTTGACAACCAGTTTAGGGGCGACCTTCGACAGCGTGGTCTTCTCATCGTCAATCCAAGGCTGCTCAAGCAGACAAACTTGTGAATACCACTTGTTGATTTTGCCGTTCAAAATGCCCTGAAGCATCTTTTCTGGGTTCGGGACCTTCTTGATCTTTTCCTGAATATCAGGAAGAGCCATCGCGATTTCCTTCTCGTGCTCGATGATTTCCGCAGGAACATCCTTGGGTGCAATATAGGCTGGTGAATTCGCGGTGATGTGCATGCACAGATTGTCAAGCAATTCATCGTTGTATTCGCCTTCGACATCAACCAGCACGCCGTAGAATGGGCCGCCCTGGTGGTGCTTGTAGGAGCGGAAAGCACCATTCGTCGTCCAACGGACAGCACGGCGAATCTGCATGTTCTCGCCAAGTTTGCCAATCAATGCTTTGACAGCGTCGCCGCACTTTTCGTTCAAAGCGGCACTGATGTCGCCTTCCGCATCAATCTTTAGCGCAGTCTGCGCAATGTCGGCAGCCAATTTCTGGAAATCATCCGTGCGTGCGACGAAGTCGGTCTCGCAAAGGACTTCGACTGCAACGGCGACCTTGCCTTCGATGATGCTGACGAATAGACCGTCATTGGCAGCGCGGCCAGCCTTCTTGTCAGCCTTCGCGATACCGCTCTTGCGGAGGTTCTCCATTGCGGCTTCCATATCGCCATTGGCGGCGACAAGAGCCTTTTTGCAATCCATCAAGCCGACGCCAGTCTTCTGGCGGAGTTCATTAACCTGTGCTGCAGTAATAGCCATAGTATTTTATCCTAAATTTAAAAGTGAACAAGATTACTCGGCATTCCGTCCGTGTTTTCAATAATTGAAACTCAGGCGGAATGCCACGAAAAACGATTATTATTCTTCAGCGGCGGGTGCTTCGTCCTTGTCAGCGGTTTCAGGCGCTGGCGCGCTGGCGCGCTTCTTTCCAAGGGTATTCAGACCGTCTTCAATAGAAGCGGCAAGCGTGTCCACCAGAACCTTGATGGAACGAAGTGCATCGTCATTGCCAGGAATGACATAATCAACAGCATCTGGATTGCAGTTGGAATCGACAATCGCCACAACTGGAATACCAAGTTTGGACGCTTCGCGGACCGCAATGTGCTCGCGGGCGACATCGACGACCACAACGGCATCAGGCAGACGTTCCAAGTTGGCAATGCCGCCCAGTGCGCTCTGCAATTTCTCCAGTTCACGCTTCAGGCCAGCGACTTCCTTCTTCGGCAACTTGTCCAAAGAGCCATCGGCTTCCTGTGCCTGGATTTTCTTCATGTATTTGACACGTGAAAGCACGACCTTTTGGTTGGTCAGTGTGCCGCCCAGCCAACGATCGCACATATAAGGCATATTCAACCGTTCAGCGATTTCGCGAACGCATTCCTGCGCCTGGCGCTTAGCGCCGACGAAGAGAATCTGGCCGCCATTTGCCACGGTATCGCGCAGGAAATTGCAAGCCTCAGCAAGTTGCTTCATGGTGATGGTCAAATCAAAAATGGTAATACCATTGCGAGTGCCGTAGATGTACGGCTTCATCTTCGGGTTCCAGCGCTTTGTCTTGTGACCAAAATGCACACCAGCCTCGAGAAGATCCAGAATCGTCGTCTTTTCCACTTGTACTTTGTCCTTTCCTGCGTTTTGACTGACTTTTCCCGCTGCCATTCCAGCCCGTCTGAGACGGTGGTTTCCCAAAGCAGCATCGAAGCCAATCGATGTTTTGTTTGTTGTTTGTTAGAGGCGTTGCTGGGAACCGCAAGCACCTTTGAAAACCTCATCGCCGTTGAGGGATGATTTGAACATCCAAGAACATTATCGATGAAGTTATGGGAAAATTCTTAATTTAGTTGATATTTTTAGATTTGCCAATAAATTTTAGGCGTATGACAACTTTTTCCTCTTTTTTCGGCATTTCATCTGCTATTTCAAGTTCAATCCTCCCATGATTCCATTTGGCTTTTTCAGACTTAGTCCTTTCAGACTGTTTAAAATCTGTCTGCTCATCGCAGGAGTTTTCACCTGCTCGAACATCGGCAGCATTGCGCAGTTCATTCGTCAGCCGCAGACGACACAGCCTGTTCAAAAGACGAACTATGCCAATCCGCCGTCATCCGCAATGCCGCAGACACAAGATGACAGTGCCGCAGTACAACAGCAAGATACTGCCCAGCAAGCATCTGGCAATCGTTCCTTTTCATTTGACACGGAAAAACTCAGCCTTTCCGAAAAGCCGTTTGACTTTCGACGGGACTGGTGGAAATACTCCCTCATGCTCATATCAGTCGCAATTTCAGGTTATTTTCTGACTCGTATTGGAACGGCGTTGCTTCGCCTGATGGCACTTGTTTTCTGCATTTTGTTCAGTGCAGCGTCCGCCTACCTGTTCGGGCCTTTGCTTGAACCGCTGATCAGGGACAACTTTACCGCGCTTCCCGCAGACAAATGCCCGCCTATCGCCATTGCCTACTTTATCATTTTCCTTTGCGCTTACATCGTCGCCTATCTCATTGTACGACTGCTGCGCCGTCCTGTGGAGCCAGCGGGAAAGAAGAAGAACGGCAAAGGCTGACATTTTCCAGACACATCTTAATCAGAGTGAATCACCATGTCAAAATCCATTGTCTCCCTCATCCCCTTGGCAAGTTATGATGACCAGACTGCTGTAGATGATGCAGTTCGCAGGGCGTTGGAGCCATTTGGCGGCATGGGGGCATTTCTCACGAAGGGGAAGCGAGTCCTGCTCAAGCCCAATCTCGTCGTTCCCGCCAAGACCGACCATGCGATCACCACCCATCCTGCCATTGTCCGCGCCGTCATTCGCCTGATTAACGAGTGCGGCGGGAGCATCGACATTGGAGACGGACCAGGCGTCTCAAACGCCACTGCCGTCTGCAAGGCATGTGGAATCATGGATGTCGCGCAGGAAGAAAAAGCAACCGTCGTTGATTTCATCGAGACCGCCGAATATGAAAACATGGAGAACCGCGTCGCCAAGCACCTCTCATTGACCGACCAGATAAAGGCGCACGATGTGCTCATAACGCTTCCGAAATTGAAGACGCATTGCCTTATGGCGATGACATGCGCACTGAAAAACCAATATGGGCTTATCCCAGGAGTGGCAAAATCGCATCAGCATTTCCGTTTTCAGGACAGAGATGCCTTCGCGGATTTGATCATTGACATCAACAGGACTGCCCACCCCGCCCTGGCGATTGTCGATGCAGTCATCGGAATGGAAGGACCTGGGCCGAGCGGTGGCACGCCTCGTAAAATCGGGGTAATCATCGTCGGCACGGATCTGGCTGCCGTTGACACGGTTGCGGCGACATTGATCACGCTGCCCGTCGAGCAGTCACCGATTCTGATGGCAGCACGCCGTGCGCAATTTGGAGCCACACGGCTTGAAGACATCGACATCCGAGGCGCTTCCATTGATGATTTCATTGTCCACGACTATAAATTGGTAAAAGCACCGTCAAATATCATGCGGATATTGCCGTTGCCTCAATTCATGCTTCGCTGGCTACGCCACCAGATTATTCCAGTCCCTCAGATTGAATCGGCAAAATGCATCCGCTGCGGGCGTTGCCGAAAAGGCTGTCCAGCCCGACCAGAGCCAGCAATCAACCCATTCGCCACGCCACTTCCGACAGTCAATGAAAAGACATGCATCCGCTGCTACTGCTGCCATGAATTCTGCCCTGCAAAGGCGATAATGTTAAAACGGAGTTTTCTTGACAGGCATTTTCACATTCTCGCAATCACACGTGCGTTGCATTCTTTTTGTGGCAAATTCCTTGAAATCTTCAATAGATAATTGACTTTCAATGCTCTCAGCCGCCGATATTCCACATCCATCCACACCACCCTCCTGGCTAGCGTCATGGCCAACTCAAAGCCAGTTGGAAGCGCAATTCCCATACGCCATTAGAAAAATGGCGATCCTTCTGACAACAAGTCTAAAGGAAGCCTCCGTTGAATGGGATGACACGACCATCCGTGCCAAGATGAACGGTCAAATGTGCACGTGGCGTTTTGATGGTGCCAAATGGGTGAAACGTTGCACCTGCCGTGCGCCTGAAACGCAGTGTCCGCATGTCTATATGACGTGTCTGCTACTCCAGCGCATTTTCATTGAAGAGCATTGGATCACCTACAATAGATCTGACGTTCAGACAGCGTCGCTCCCCCAGCAGAAGACGCCGAACCGCCCTTCCATGCCGCCTCGTCAGCAAGACCTGCCTGGATTAACGAACAACGGGCAACCTATGACGAGACAGCCCGCAGGCGCAGGATTCTTCCATGAAGACACAACCAATCAGGTGAAAAGGCACCAACTTGAAGTCGAAGCCGATTTCAAGCACGAGCCACCTAAGGTCACCATTCGTTTCTATGACAAGGAAAACGATGAACGAGGCCTGATGTCCTTAGCGACCTTATACAATATCTCATTCAGAATCAGCCAGAAACACGCCGTCTTTTCCGATTGGTCTGACAGAGACCAGGCTTTTCTTGGGTGGCTTTTCCCTACAATTGCCAAAATCCCATGGCAGGCACGCACAATCAATGTCTTGAAAATTCCACGGGAAACATTTACACAATGGCAAGTACGATGGCAAAGCGACGCGTCGAGATTCATAGAGCGTGATTCACAGCAAGTCCTGCAATATAGCGAATTCAGCGTCCCGCAAGGCTTCAGCGTCGAACTCATACCAGAAGGAGAGGTTGTCAAACTCCTTGCTAGTTTCATATTGCCTAACGGCGAAAAAGTCGCGGTCCATGATTTTTTCTCATATCTTGAGAAGTCACCTGAGCATAACAGGCTTGCCCATGAACTAAAGACGTATCATCCTCCAATCCCCTGGCCAGTTCTTGAACAGCATTTCAGGGAAAAGCCGCCCCGCATGAAACGTGCACTGATTCCTGGACATTTGAGCGACCTGCTCAACGGCCACTTGGAAATCGTCCACGGGGACTGCGTCTCATTCAAGAATTTTACCACTGACCACCTTGAACTCTATGCAGGCAGCGGCGATAACTATTTCTTCATCTCATTGCTTCAAGACGGCAGACCAATCAACCTGACTTCTCCGCCGACGGCAAAGGCGACCATTCATGACAACGGCTCCCACTTTACCATCGTCTTGCCTGACGCCAAGACAATCGCGCCGATTCAGCAGACACTCAGAGACCTCCCGTTCCCCGCCCAATGCCAGGAGACAAAAGCCATCATCCCTGCTAGCGATTCTGGCGCAAGGCTGCTGAAAAACGTATGGGCAAGCCTGCCTGGAGACATCAGACGCAATTATTCGCCATCAGTGAAAGGCATCCTGGAAAACCGCCCTGCTCCCGTGAAAATCGTACCGTTGATTAGCATTCGGCAAGGTGGTCCCGTCTGCGAAATTGACTTGGAATGGACTTGCGAAGGAACCAAACTGACACAGGGACAACTTGTTTCAATTTCCCGTAGCCAGCAAACTTCTTTCTTCCATTTGGACAGCGGCTCCTGGCTGGAACTTTCCCCCGAGGCAGCACGCGAGGCGCTTTTATACGTAAGTTCTTATAGTAAAAATGACTATGAAGATACAACCTTGACTCGCCGCGCCCCAGAGACCATTAGAAAACTCCAACAGCAGCTCCACGCCGAGTTTGATGACAATACCGCGAAATTCATGGAACGGCTAAGCAAAGAACCACCTATCGTGCTCCCGCAAGTTGATGAGACGCTTGCTAAAGTGCTTCGCCCCTACCAACGTGCAGGCGTGCTGTTTCTTCTTGACCGTTTATCATGCGGCGCAGGCGCCATACTCGCCGACGACATGGGCCTCGGCAAAACCGTCCAGGTTCTCGCCACACTTGACGCATGGCATCGCAAGGCTGCAAGCGAAGGCAAAAGTTTCCGTGCACTCATCATCTCCCCCGCCTCCGTCATGCGGACTTGGCAACAACAGGCGCAGCAATTCTGCCCGTCATTGACGACCATGCTCATCCAGGGCTCCTCAACACGGCGTCAGAAGATTATTGAGACATCCACCGCAGACATCCTCATCACCCATTACCAACTCGCCAGAGTCGACCACGAGTCTCTGTTGCAGGGCACATACGATTTTCTTGTGCTTGACGAGGCGCAGGCAATCAAGAACCCCGAAGCGCAAGTCACAAACATCGTCTCCGCCATCAAAGCCGACCATGCCATCGCGATGACAGGCACGCCGCTGGAAAACTCCATCATCGACCTCTGGTCAATTATGAACTGCATCAACCGTGGTTTCCTCGGTGACAAGGATTCCTTCATTGCCTCGTATGGCAACCATCGCGGACTAAAGGCACTGAACAGGAAAATCAGCCCGCTGATTCTTCGCCGAACCAAACGAATGGTCATGACTGAACTGCCACCGAAAACAGAACAGGTGGTCATGATGGAAATGCCTCCAGAACAGCGTCATATCTATGATCTTGTGCTATTTGAGGGCAAACAGGAACTCTACAAAAAAGGCGCAGGCGCAATTCTCGGCCTTCTGACTCGCCTTCGTGAAATCTGCTGCCACCCTGCCCTCATCTCAAGTCACTACTCCCAAGCACCGTCATCAAAACTTGAACGACTTTTAGAGCAGTTACTTACGCTCCATGACAGTGGTCATTCGACCCTTGTCTTCTCGCAGTTCACATCCATGCTCGACATCATCGCTGAAAAACTCCATGAGCAGAACCTGCCGTTCCTCATGATTACTGGCGAGACACCGCTCCCAAAACGTCAGAAGTTCGTCGATGAGTTCCAGAACTCAGACACGCCATTGACATTCCTCCTCTCACTCAAGGCCGCTGGAACTGGCCTGACACTGACGAAGGCGGATTATGTCTTCTTGTTCGACCCGTGGTGGAATCCCGCCGTCGAACAGCAGGCCATCGACCGCACGCATCGAATCGGCCAGGAGAATCCTGTTTTCGCCTATAAATTCATCACGTCGGGTACAGTCGAGGAGAAGGTCATGCAACTGCTGGAGCAGAAGCGTGAACTCTTCTCCGCAGTTCTCGACAGCGACGATGAAACTGCAGTCAACGCCGCTCTGCGCCGCCTGACGATGGAAGACCTCCAGTCTCTCCTGAACTGAAGAGCACAATGACAACGGTCCAGAAAACGATGAACTATTTTTTCCGAAGTTCGATCAAATAGATTGCGCAGTATGAGGCTTTACATATGGTCAGCGTGTCTCCCCTTTTCGTGTAGACTGCGTTTTCCATGTTCTTTGTTGCATCCACGACGCGTACCTGAATGTCATACGAATCTAGTTCTGGAATCTCAATCTGAAATTCGATGTCTATGCTGAACATATATGAGACAAGTATGGCCCCATCTCCGCAGTCGTTCTTTCCTGCAAGGATCATGCAGTCGCCTTTTTGGGACTTCAAGTCGTGCTGAAGTTTCGGGGAGAGTTGATCAGACTCGGCAAAAACGCGCACTGGATAGCGCATCAATGTACCGTATGCCTCAAGTCCGTAGTACAGCTTCGTCGGATTCCTTGAATTGTCCAAAATGCCGAAGCAGCCAGTGTTTCCCGCATAGAAGAACGCCTTTGATAGTGGAGTGTCCTCGAAGCCCATCATCACGGACGTCGTGTAGGCGGCTGATTCGATGCCCTGCATTCCATAGATTGGATCCATCACGTCAGGATTCGTCTCGGGGGTCTTGATGGCCCTCCATGAACGATTCACATAGTGCCATTCCCCTATCTGGATTTCCGCTTCAGGATAACCGTACTTCACGGCCATCTCCTTGAATTTTCCAACGGAATCAATCATGAAAGGCACAAGCGTATGATATTGGTTCCATGTAAACACGTCCAATGGCAGCTTGTTCTCGCTGCAATAGCGGATGAATGACTCCATTTTTTCAGGCACAGTGGCGCCACCACCCCAGGCAGGCCCTCCGACCTTGATATCGGGATGCTCCTTTTTCAAAAGAGTTGACGTGACCTTGTACAGCTCGAAATACTCCTCCTCCGTTCCCGACCAGAGTTTCCATTCATTCGGCTCGCACCAGACAATCCAGTACTTGATGTTCCAATGGAAACCATTGGCCCATCCTTCATTGTAGTGCGCGACGATATGAGAGCATATCCTTGCCCACTTGGCAAAGTCCTTTGGCGGATACGTGAAATATCTTTTGGGACTGTGCTCGATTGACTCGCCCAGCCGATACAGGATTTCCATACCCAAGTCGATGCATTCCCTGATATAATCATCCGTCTGCTCGAAATAGTAGTTTCTCTCGTCGTTCTCATCGGCGTCGAAATTGGCGAAAATGTGGTGGATGTCCACCAGCCTCATGCTTGGATTCCATAGCGGCACGTCATGCAGACGGACGGCGGCTGGATTGATTCTCCTGTAGTAGGCCTTGGTCAGCTCATACGTGTAGACATTGCTGATGACAGGGCCAAGGTTAATGCAGTTCAAATGTTTGAAATACCCAAGTTCCTTTGAAAAAACAACTTTCATCTCCAGTTCCTTGCATTGAATTGATTTCCGTTTCTCCTATCTAATTTCCTGCCGCAAACGGTCTGGCATGATGGCCTTCCCCTGGTCGTTCCGATTAATCTACCCTTAAATTCAGACTTTGCAATCACGGAAAGCGGAAAACCTTCAATACACTCCCAAACAAAGATTTCACACAAAAACACCGTGGATTTAGGTGAAAAATCAGAGAATTAGCATATATTGATTCATGCCTTCAGCGTTTTTTAGCATTCATACCATAATCAAAGTCGAAACAACATGAGCACATTCACATGCCAACGATGCGGCAACTGCTGCCGATGGGCGGGAATCGTCACGGCGTCACCAAAGGAGATGGACGCAGCCGCGGCACTGCTTGGCATGGACATCAATGCCTTCATCCAGAAATACACGCGCCTCAACGACGAACGGACGAAACTCATCTTCAAGGACGCGGACGACGGCTCATGCATCTTCCTCAACGACGACAACTCCTGCCGCATCTATTCCGCGCGCCCGTCGCAATGCCGCAACTATCCAGAGACGTGGGACGTGCCGCCATCGTATCAGCGGCAATGCGCCGCACGCCAAAAACAGCTTGCGGACAAACAGCGGCCCGTTGGATTCGCACACGTCCTCGGCCATCCCGCGAAGCCATTGGATGTCAACGCAGCCCCCGCCGACGCGCAGGTCATGAACTGCCGCAACATCTGCCTGATGCTTGAGTTTCTGAAAATCCCCTACGCCTACTACGGCTGCCCTGGCTCCGTTCTGACAGGGACTTGCGGAACCTTCGTCGACTGCGGCAAGCCGACTGGGCCATGGAAATACAGAAACGCATGGCACAACCTTTACAACAAACGCCTCTCCGACAGACTTAAACGACATGCGCGCAACAACGGCGAGCCTGAAATCATCCTCTCAATGTACGGCGCCGCTCAATCCGACATCGACTGCCTGGGCCTGCCCGTCATCGAGCCGATGGTCGGCTACGACCACTGCTGGGCGCCCTACCGCGTCTTCCCCTCCTACGCACAGCAGCACGTCATCTACGCGCTCCAGCCAGAGCTTACCGCGCAGACGCGCTTCTTCGACACCGTCATCCCGCATTTCCTCCCGCAGGAAGACTATTTCGCCTCACAATCCCCCAGGGACTACCTGCTCTTCATCGGCAGAAACACGCCTGGCAAGGGGCTGGACATCGCGAGGAAGGCCGCAGATTCATGCTACATGGACCTCAAGGTCTTCCACGACGGCCTCTACGGCAGGCAGAAGGCGGAGATGATTGCGAACGCCGCCGCCGTCATGATGCCGACGCTCTACGTCGAGCCGTTCGGCTACGTCGCCATTGAGGCGCAGCTCTGCGGCACGCCTGTCATCACGACCGACTGGGGGGCCTTCACGGAAACCGTCATCCAAGGCAAGACGGGCTTCCGCTGCCGAACGCACGCGGAGTTCGTCGACGCGATTCAACGCGCCGCGTCGCTCAACCGCCTGGCCATACGAAAAAGCGCCGTGGAGCGCTTCGCGCTGGAGAACGTCGCCCCGCAGTACGAGCGCTACTTCCGCTTTGTGTGGGAGGTCCACACCAGCGGCGGCTACTACGCCTACGCAGCAATGAGGTAAAATTCAACTATTTCCCAAATCAAAATACAAGCAACTCAACCAAAGGAAAACCTATGGGCAATCTGTACGACAAAGAACTGGCAAAGCCGTTCCAGGAAGTTTTCGCCAATCCAGGCGCCGTCTACCGCGACACACCCTTCTGGTCATGGAACTGCAAGCTCGAACAGGGGCAGCTCAACCGCCAAATCGCGATATTCCACAAGATGGGCATGGGCGGCTACCACATGCACTCGCGCACAGGAATGGCGACGCCGTATCTCTCCGACGAGTTCATGGACCGCGTCGCGGGCTGCGTCGAAGAAGGCAAGAAGC
>JAGCTA010000310.1 GCA_017963875.1 Victivallales bacterium
GTCCGCAACTGGGATGACACGGTCGCCCGCGTCAAGGCCAATTGGGAAACGACCCCGTTCAGCGTCTCCGCGCCTGGCTGGAAAGCGCTGGATAATAACATCTGGCAAAAAATGTAACCTGAATCCGTAGAATTACTAATTCAGACATTATGAAGTCATGAAAAACACCTTATATTATAGGGTGATTTTCATGACTTTAACTTTTTCACGGTATCTGACATGCAAGCGATTGACAAAATTCGGAACATCAGCATCATCGCCCACATTGATGCAGGCAAGACAAGCACCACGGAAGGTTTTCTTTTCTACTCAGGGCTGACACACCGCTATGGCAACATCGACGACGGCACGACAGTCATGGATTTCTTGCCAGAAGAGCGTGCGCGTGGCATCACCATCGCCGCCGCTGCGGCATCCATCCCTTGGCAGGACTGCATGATTCACCTTATCGACACGCCTGGACACATCGATTTCACAGCAGAAGTCGAACGGTCTTTGCGAGTCATCGACGGAGCCGCCGTGATTTTCTCCGCCGTCGAAGGCGTGGAAGCGCAGAGTGAAAAAGTCTGGCATCAGGCGGACAACTATGGCGTGCCAAAAATCGCATTCGTCAACAAAATGGACCGCATCGGAGCATCGTTTAGCCGCACCGTGGAACAGATTGACACCAAATTCGGCAATTGCGCGCTTCCTGTCTATTGGCCAAACGGAGAGGAAAACGCCTTTTCCTGCATGATTGACATCATTAAACGCGAACTGGTCACGTTCAGCGGCGAACGAAACAGCGAAATCAATCGCGCCCCATTGCCTGACGAGTACGCTGACACATGGAAAATGGCCCATGACCGTCTGATTGAACGACTTGCGGATTACTCGGATGACATCGCGGAACTTTTCCTGGCAGAAGAGGATGTCCCCGAGGACTTGTTGCGAAAGGAAATCAGGAGACTGACTCTTGAACGCAAAATCGTCCCCGTGTATGTCGGCTCCGCAAAAAAGAACCTTGGAGTACAACTTCTCGCAGACGGCGTCATCGAATTTCTCCCGTCCCCAGCGGATGTACCTCCGCACAAGGCTTTTTCAACAAAGACCGATGAAGAGCAGGAAATCCCATGTGACGCATCTAAGCCGTTTTCTGGGCTCATTTTTAAGGTCAATGCATCGACAACGGCCGATCTCTTCTACCTGCGAATCTATTCTGGAAAATTGCATGGCAATGACCAATTGCTCAACTCGCGAACTGGTGAAAAAGTCCGCACAAAGCAACTATTCAAAATCTATGCGAAATCAACGGAAGTCATTGAAGAAGCAGGACCTGGCGACATCGTCGGACTCTCTGGACTGAAGGGATGCGGCATCGGCGATACGCTCTGTGACCCCAAACACCCCGTCGCTTTTGAGAAAATCACCTTCCCCGAACCAGTCATCTCAATGGTTGTCGAGCCGAAATTCAGCAAAGACAAGGACAAACTGGATGAAATCCTCGATTTGCTTTGCCGTGAAGACCAGACACTCAAGCGGAGCACTGCGGAGGATACGGGACAACGCCTGCTGTCAGGCATGGGCGAACTGCATCTTGAAGTCAGTCTAAAGCGAGTTTCGACAGATTTCAACTGTGAAATACGAGTCGGCGAACCGCGTGTCGCCTTCCGTGAAACCCTTAATGGCGAATGCAAGGAGAATGTCGTATTCGAGCGTTCCATCGGCGACCAGCAAGTCTATGCTGAAGTCACGGTATCGTTTAGACCGTTGTCGTCTGGCGAACAGTTCTTTGATATTAAGAATACCATCAAGGGCGGACAGAACATTCCCAAGTCCTTCATTGCTTCAGCGGAACGTGCTCTGATAGACGGTCTCCACACAGGCGGACTCAAAGGCTATCCGCTCATCTATGTCGGTGCGACGATTGAAGATATCAAGTTTTCACAGGAGCAGACCACGGACGGCGCAGTCGCAGGAGCCGTTTTGCAAGCCATTGAGCAGGCTCTCCACCGCGTCGGAACGGTCATCCTGGAACCTTTGATGCACTTGGAAGTCCTTACGCCAGAAGACACTGTGGGAGAGGTCAGCGTTTATCTCCAGCCTCGCCGTGCAGTCATTCGAGACATCGTCGCCCTTGGGAGCATGAAAAAAATCATCTGCGAAGTCCCCTTGGCTGAAATGTTCGGTTTCGGCAAGGCGCTGCCACGGCTATCAGGTGGGCGTGGCTCATTCTCGATGGAACCTTCTGGCTACCAGCAAATGATGTGAAACAAGCATCGGGAGCACAATACGGTCATGCTGTTCGATTTGGTATCAGACTATGCGCCATGCGGTGACCAGCCTCAGGCTATTGACATGCTTAGCAGTGGAATTGAGCGTGGCGAAAAATACCAAACGCTGTTGGGCGTAACAGGTTCTGGAAAGACATTCACAATGGCGAATGTCATTGCGAAATGCCAGCGTCCCGCGTTGGTTATTTCACATAACAAAACCCTCGCCGCACAACTCTACAGCGAACTCAAGGCCTTCTTTCCGCACAACGCCGTCGAATATTTTGTCAGTTACTATGACTACTATCAGCCTGAAGCGTACATTCCGCAGACCGATACCTACATTGCAAAGGATTCCGCCATCAATGATGAACTGGAACGACTGAGATTGGCGGCAACGGGCTCCTTGCTGGAACGGCGTGACGTCATCGTCGTCTCGTCCGTTTCATGTCTGTATGGCTTGGGAGCACCAGAGGACTTTGACGCCATGAAGGCAAAGGTCGTCGTCAACCAGGATATTTCCAGGGAACAACTGCTGCGGCGACTCGTGGACATCCAGTACACTCGAAATGATATTGCTCCTGTGCGCGGACAATTTCGCGTTGCAGGGGATTCACTCGAAATCTATCCGTCTCATCGTGATGATTATGTCCGAGTTGAATTCTGGGGCGACACTGTCGAGCGTGTCACACGGCACGATGCCGTCACAAGACATGAGACCGCAGAACTCAACGAGGTTGCGGTCTTCCCTGCGAAGCACTTTGTCATGCCGCAGGAACGCTTGCAGATGGCACGCGAGCGGATTTTGGCTGAAATGGACGAGCAGGTCGCGAAATTCGAGAAGGCCAATCGCCTCGTTGAGGCACAACGCATTTACCAGCGAACAACATACGACATGGACATGCTTATGGAAATCGGCTATTGCCAAGGCATTGAGAACTACTCACGCCATCTGGCTGGCCGCGCCGAGGGCGAACGCCCCTATACGCTGATGGATTATTTCCCCGATGACTACATCACGCTGATAGACGAATCACATGTGACTCTGCCGCAAATCCATGCAATGCATCGCGCCGACCGCAACCGCAAACAAGTGTTGGTTGACAACGGCTTCCGTCTGCCATCCGCGCTTGACAACCGCCCCGTCACGTATGACGAATTCGAGTCCATGCAAAAGCAGACCATCTACATCTCTGCGACGCCTGGGGATTTCGAACTCAGCCGCACGACTCCCGTCGAACAGGTCGTCCGCCCGACAGGGTTGCTCGACCCGAAAATCGAAGTGCGACCGTTGGCGACTCAAGTCGATGACGTCCTCGGTGAAATCAACGACTTGGCGGCAAAGGGACAGCGGACATTGGTCACGACACTTACCAAACGCATGGCGGAAGAACTTTCCGACTACCTGCGAACGCTCGGCGTGCGTTGCCGCTACTTGCATTCCGAACTTGATGCCCTCGAACGCGTCGATGTCCTCAGAAGCCTTCGTTCAGGCGAATTCGACTGTCTTGTAGGCATCAATCTGCTACGGGAAGGCCTGGATTTGCCAGAAGTCGCATTAGTGGCTGTCATGGATGCCGACAAGGAGGGTTTCCTGCGCTCGACGCGCTCTTTGATTCAGACGGCGGGACGTGCCGCGCGAAATGCCGATGGGCGCGTCATTCTCTACGCCGACACTATGACGGACAGCATGAAGAATATGATTGAAATCAGCGAAAAACGCCGCGCGAAGCAGGAGGCATACAACGCTGAGCACCACATTACTCCCAAGACCATCCAGCGCAATGTCCAAAGCAGCCTAAGGCTGTACGAGGAATCGGAACGCGCGGCTGTCGCCGTCGTCGCCGAGGCTGGAGAGGACTATGATGTTCTGGAGGCGCGCCGTCAACTGGAAGAGGAGATGCACGCCGCCGCAGATGCTCTTGAATTCGAACGAGCGGCGATGCTTCGCGACCAGATCAAGGAATTGGACAAGGGTGGCAAGCCGACCATCGGCAAGCCAAAGACGCGTAGCGGCGGTTCCGAAGGACAGATCATTTCAAAAGATTCGCCATTCTTTTTGTAATATATTCAACAGGAGTTAACACCATGAAACTGAATATCCTCGACTTCGGTGCCGTCGGTGACGGTAAGACACTCAACACCTACGCATTTGCGAAAGCCTGCGAAATTGCGGCGAATGCCCCTGACGGCGGAACCGTCATTATCGTTCCGCCAGGCACGTTTGTCTCAGGCACGATCGACCTGCCTTCGAACACAACGCTCCATCTCGAACTTGGCGCGACGCTCAAGGCATCCGAAAACGACAAAGACTTCAAAGCCAATCCGTTTATTTATCCTTTCAATCCCGAACTGCGCCCCAAAGGGCAGTTCAGAGGCCTTCCGCTCTATTTCATCGGTGCCACCAACCAGCATGACGTCATCATTGATGGCGATGGAACCATCGACGGCACGGGCCATGTCTTCTGGGAAGATGTCTGCTTTGACAACAAGCCGTGGGTTCCAAACAGCCCCGACTATCCCGTCCACTACCGCGTCTTGAGGCCAAAGGCGAAACGCCCCGTCGTCATCAGTTTCTGGAAATGTGAGCGCGTCACCGTCCGTAACGTGCGCATCATCGATGCGTCCGCCTACACGGTCTGGCCGCAGGGTTGCAAAGAAGTCCGTATCCAGGACATCACCATCCGCAATCTTGTGCAGGGGCCGAATACTGACGCGCTCGACATCGACTGCTCTGAAAACGTCATCATTTCAGGCTGCGACATCGCCGCTGGCGACGATTGCATCGCGCTGAAGTCCGACACGACGCGCATCGGGGAGAACCTCCCCTGCCGCAACATCGCCGTCTCAAACTGCATCCTCGCCTCAACAGCCTGCGGTGTCCGAATCGGCTATGAAGGCGATGGCGACATCACGGACTGCGCATTCTCCAACCTCGTCATCTACAACACCAAAAGCGCCATCGACATGCTGTCGCTTACACCGATTCCGCGACCCGACTTCAAGAAGGGCACGACCATTGAGCGAGTCCAGTTCACCAATGTCTCCATGCGAAATGTCGCCTGCGCGTTCCACATCTGGTGCGGCACCGAAAAAAACGACCAGCCATATACGTCCCACGTCCGCGACTTGACATTCAGCGACATCAACGCCGTCACGCGCTGCGGTGCCTTTATCGGCTCGAAGGATGGCGCGGCCATCAAGAACGTCTCACTGCGCAATGTCCGCATCAGGCGCGATGAACATCCCTACTATGCCGACAAGGACCATCCCGACTATCCAGGCGTCTGGGCATCGAACCACCTCCCCGATGTCCTCTGGGTCCATCGCATCGAAAACCTCCACATGGACGGTGTCGATCTTGAGTCCGAATACGTCGCGAATCCAACCGCAGGCGGCAACCTCCTCCGCTGGAGCAGCATCGGTCGTTTCATCATGGACAACCAGCAGATGCCCGCCGACGGCTCCATCCCGCTGGCATGATGGCAGTAGATACAGCAGACGAAAGACTCGACTCATGTCTCACGTCTCGACAGTCATGTCCATGCTCATCCGCTAACAATGCCTCTTCAGGAACTCGGCAATCTCATTCTTCTGCATTTTCCCAGACGCGACACTGAGAACCATCTCAGTGAAGTCCTCGTCAGAGGAATTGAAGTCTATCCCGTTGATGTCTAGGAACACCAGTGCAGTCATTGCGCCCGCCCGCTTGTTTCCATCAATGAATGGATGGTTTTCCGCAATGTGGAACAGGTAGGCGGCTGCCATCTCGAATACGTCCTTGTGGAGCATGATTCCCGCATACGACATTTCGGGCATGGCCACAGCAGACTTGAGCAGATCAATGTCCCTAACGCCTTGACTGCCACCGAAATGCTTAATCTGGTAGGCATGGATTTCAATCACTTCAGCCAATGTGAGAAAAAGAGGATTGTCCATCATTTGGCGAGTTCCTCGAATGACTTCGCGTAGCGTTTTCCAATGCGCTCAATGGATAGACGAGTCGCTTTATGGCGCGACTCGTCCCTGACGGGGGTCAGAATCAAAGCGACGCCATCCGTGGTAACATCGAAAACCGTGCCAATATCAGCATTGAGAAGTTCAAGTATGGGCCGCTCAATGACAATAGCGGCACTGTTGCCATGGCGAGTAAGTGTCTTCAGCATCGTTGTTTTCCCTTTTTTAATGCCTTGTTATCACAATGTATTTACAAAGATAATACATTAACCCCAAAAAGCAAGATAAAAAAGAAGGATTCTTAAGGTTGGACTTCTCTAAAAGATGTCATATAGTAAAGACTTGGAAATACTGAGATGAACCTTCTAGACTTCCAGGCAAGGATGGAAGCCTTAATCCCCTATTCTGAAACTTAATCAGATTCAAGAAACAATATGAAATTGATCATCGAGGATATATGTAAAGTTCGTTCAGCAGAGATAGAATTAGACGGAATCACTATCATTGCTGGCGACAATAACACAGGAAAATGCACTACAGGCAAAGTGCTTTTTGCACTGTTTAATTCGTTGTTTGGCCTTTCCGACAAGGTATA
>JAGCTA010000311.1 GCA_017963875.1 Victivallales bacterium
GCAGGACTCTTCATCTTGCCCTTGTATTTAAGGACAATCGTCAGTTCCTTGCGATTGTTGCCGATGTCTTCAACGCTGTAGTCATCAATGTAACCTGCGTCTTTCAACGTCTCGGCAAGAGATGCTTTCATCTTCGAAGACGGCATGCTCGCTTTCGGCAACTTCGCATTGGAAGCATTGCGAATGCGGGTCAGCGTGTCGCTAATTGGATCACTCATGCTCATCTTTTATCCTCCTGGTTACCAGCTGGCCTTCATCACACCTGGTATCTGACCCGTGTTCGCCAACTCGCGGAAGCAAATACGGCAGAGATGGAACTTGCGGATATACGCGCGCGGACGCCCGCAACGCTCGCAACGATTGTATCCCTGGGTGGAGAACTTCGGCTCCCTCTGGGATTTCACTATCAAACTTTTCTTCGCCACGGTCTTATCCCCTTATTAGTTGTTGCCTGTCGCAAAGGGCATTCCCAACAGCGTCAGCAAATCACGTGCCTCATCGTCGGTCCTCGCAGTCGTCACAATCGTGATGTTCATACCGATGATGTGCTTCATCTTGTCTGGGTCGATCTCGGTGAACACCGTTGACTCGGGCAAGCCGAAATTGTAGTTTCCGACACCGTCAAAGGATTTCGGCGAAATACCACGGAAGTCACGCACGCGCGGAAGAACGATATTCACCAACCTGTACAGGAAGTTGTACATCGTACCACGGCGAAGGGTGACACACGCTCCAATTGCCATGCCTTTGCGCAATTTGAAATTGGAAACGTTGAGTCTGGATTTCGTAATCACAGGCTTCTGACCAGTGATAAGAGCCAGTGTCTCGGTGGCCGACTGCATGACCTCGCGGTCCTTGTCCGTGCCGACACCAGTATTCACGACAATCTTCACCAGTTTCGGAATCTCCAGCGGATTTTTGTAGCCGCGTTTTTCAACAAGTTGCGGAACAACCGTATTCTTGTAGAAGTCGCTTAATGCACTTGTTATCATCTTTGCTGCTCCGTCCTATCATTCCTGATTTTTGGCTTTATGACGGGCCAGATATTTCTCCTCCGCCATGACATTGGAGATGTCAATGGCCGATTCGACATTCTGGATGCCACCATTCGGATATTTGTCGCTGCGGCGGACTGTCTTCTTGTGAATGGCAATGCCCTCAACCGTCACACGGCCCGCTTTGCGGTCAACATGCAGTACCTTGCCGCTCTTACCGCGGTCGGCACCTGCGATGACGTAAACAATCGCGTCTTTCTTAATCAATGACTTCGCCATCAGAGCACCTCCGGAGCCAAAGATACAATCTTCATGAAATTCTTGTCACGCAACTCACGCGCAACAGGCCCGAAAATGCGTGTGCCCTTGGGGTTGTTCGCATCATCGATAATGACTGCGGCATTGCGGTCAAAACGAAGGAAACTTCCATCGCTGCGACGGATGTTGACCGCCGTGCGCACGATGACCGCGCGGACGACTTCGCCCTTCTTCACACTGCCGCGGGGGGCTGCTTCACGTACTGAAGCGCGGATAATGTCGCCGATTTCGGCAAACTTCTTGCGCTGCCCGAGCGTGCGGATCGCCATGATTTTCTTGGCGCCCGTGTTGTCGGCAACTTCCAATGTTGTCTGCATCTGAATCATTGCTGTCTCCTCCTCAGTCCGTCACCGCAGATTTCAAGATCTTGACCAGACGCCAGCGCTTCAGTTTGCTGAGAGGTCTGGTTTCCATAATCTGAATGACATCGCCGATCTTCGCTTCGTTGTTCTCGTCATGGACGTAGCACTTGCTGGTGATCTTGACGACTTTGCCATACAACGGATGAGCCGCTCTACGATCCACACGGACAACCAGCGTCTTGTCCATCTTGTCGCTGATAACAGTGGCGACAAGCACCTTGCGGTGGTTGCGTTCGGTGGTTTCTTGTTTAGTTTCTTCTGTCATGTCTCACCTCAGTCACTGTGCCTGATTCCGACGTGCCGTCTTTTCAGTTTCCAGTCTTGCGACTTCCTTTCTCAAAAGACGGATGCGTGCATAGTTTTCTTGCTGTCCAGTTTGAACCTGAAGACGGAGATTGAATATCTCCTTGCGGTCTTCAGCGAGAGCGCGGTCCAGTTCTTCTGGAGTCAATTCGCGGATTTCTGCTGGTTTCTTCATTTTTAAACCTTAAGCCCCTTAGTGCTGGCGGGAGAGGAAACGGCAACGGAATGGAATCTTGCTTGACGCACGTGCCAATGCTTCCTTCGCCGTATTCTCAGAGCAACCGCTGAGTTCAATAATCATATTACCTGGGCGGATAACCGCTACCCAACCTTCAGGAGCGCCCTTTCCCTTACCCATACGGGTTTCAAGTGGCTTTTTGCTGAAAGGTTTATCAGGAAATACACGAATCCAAATCTGACCACGACGCTGCATGTGTCGTGTCGCGGCAACACGGGCCGCTTCAATCTGATTGGCTGTCAACCAACCACGGTCTAGAACCTGAAGACCGAATTCACCAAAGTCCAGCTTATTGCTGCTGCTCGCGATCCCTGCGCGGGAACCTCGCTGAACCTTTCTGTGTTCTGCGCGTTTTGGCATCAGAGGCATTTTTAGTTTCCTCCCAATTTTGGGGTTTGCAAATCCAAACTTTTACACCGATGAGGCCAGCAAGCGTATGTGCCTCACAAAAACCAAAGTCGATGTTCGCACGCAAAGTGTGCAACGGAACCTTGCCGTCCTTGTACGATTCCGTACGTGCCAGTTCAGCACCGTTTAAACGGCCCGCGCAACGGATCTTGATACCCTCGGCACCATTCTCCATCGCCGTCTGGATGGCGCGTTTCATCGCCCTGCGGAATGCGACACGCTTCATCAACTGCTGTGCGACCGCTTCCGCGACCAACTGAGCGTCAACTTCAGGCTGGCGGACTTCCTTGATCTCAACAAGCACTTCCTTGTCACCAGTAATTGGCGCGAGGAATTCCTTGATCTTGTCAATGCCAGCCGCCTTCTTGGTTGGCTTCTCTGCTGGTGCCGCCGCTGCGGCATTGTCCCCGCCTTGAGCGAATTTGCCGCTCAGGATAATGCCAGGACGCCCAGTGAAGATTGTGACTCTAACACGTTTGGCAAAACGCTCAATCATGATTCTCGAGACTGCGGCGCTTGCCAGTTCTTTCGTCAGTTTCTCCCTAATCTTGAGGTCTTCCTGCAACAAGGTCCCAAATTGAGCCTTGCGCGCGAACCAGCGGGATTTCCAGTCCTTGGTGACTGGCAGACGAAAACCAATTGGATTGACTTTTTGACCCACGGTTGACTCCTAAGTTATTGCTCGTCCGTAACCACGATGCGAATGTGGCTGGTGCGCTTCCTGATGTGACCTGCTGAGCCACGCGCCTTTGGACGGAAACGCTTCAGCGTCGGCCCCTCGCCGATGACTGCTTCCTTGACAATCAGAAGACTGCGATCGACAGGCGTCTTCTCGTCATGTTCAGCATTGGCGATGGCGGATGCCAGCGTCTTCTCAATCAGACGCGCCGCTTTCCTCGGAATCAGACTGACCATGTTCAAAGCCTCGACCGCTGGCTTGCCCTGAAGCAAACGAGCGACTTCGCGCGCCTTGAACGCGGAAATCCGAACTTGTTTTGTAACGGCTAGTTTTTCCATATCGCTTTTCCTTGCCTCGAAAGTCCATTTCCGACACCATCGACGGGATGATGTCACTGGCCTTTCACTTTAAAACCTATTGCCTAACGGGCATTCCCTATCGGTCGCAGAACGCTTCCGACGGGCACGTCCGCCAACGCACCCTCCAATAGCACAGCCGCGCTCAACTCAAGCCGTATGTCAACGACGATGAATTTTGCGACTGGCCTGTCGCCGTTGATGAGACACCAGC
>JAGCTA010000312.1 GCA_017963875.1 Victivallales bacterium
GGCGAGACGGTGCAGAAATGGTACGAGAGGATGGTTTTCAAGGTATCGCGCCGCCGTCGCCGTCAGAGCAGCGAGGAAATAATTGCGGAAAAAGTCTTGGAACTGGAGACTGTCCCTGTCATTGGCTATGAAGGGGGGACGGCATTGCGCCGTGTGCCGTTGGAAGATGTTCCGAATGTTCTTCATGATTATCATTCTGATGTTCAGGGTGTGTTGCGTCTTGAAAAGAGATTCAGGGATTTGCGCGAGTCGGCACCCTATTTGCTTAGGGAGCCGCTTGAAAAATACGCATTGGCGATGAATTGGATTCGAGAAGGGAACTTAAAGCGTTTCAGAAAGGAAATCGGCGAGGCACGCAGAAATTTCCAGTCGGCCTTGGCAAGGCAGAAAAAGATGAATGAGGCGATGAACAAATATGAACAGGAGCATATTCCTGCGCTGAAACGCTTTGTGGATTATGTGCTTGTTTCGCGCTTTTATCACGAGTTGTTAAGGAAAATCTATCCGTATGACCCATTTATTGTGAAGTGATCTTGGAATGGAAGCCGTTTTATCGGATAATGCAGGATGACAGCGAGATTTTGGGAGTTTTTTCGGGGCACCGACGCGGCGCTGCGCACCGCACAGAGGGCAGGGATATCAATGCGGTAATCCACTCATCACACGGGCGAGGAAGGGGAGTTGACTGTAGGATTCCGCCAAATCCTGCTGAATCAAGTTCAGAATTTCCATTGTTGGAGTTTGGGTTCCCTTCTGGATGTTTTCCTGAATTCGTATGGTGAGTTCCCCAAAACGGTAGAGCGGGTCTGTCTTGGAGAATAGACGATGTTTTTCTTCAAGGATGTCCGAAAGGTGTTCGCGAATCTCGTCTGATAGTGTGGAATCTTCTTTGCGCAGCTCATCATATCTGGCTTTTGCCTGAGTAGCAATTTCTTCAGAGATAGGATATTGTTTGTATAACGATGCCAGTCTCGTCTGGAATTCCTCATGCGACAGGTTGGCAGCATGTGATTTGTCAGATTCAGATGCCTCGTGGCTTGTTGACATGAAGAGGGCAACTATCAGGCAAACGATAGCCAGTGCAACGGCAAACACAAGACGAAGGCGTCTGTGATGACCATGCGTCTGGGGAGAATGTGGCTCAAGGGCCTTTCTGCACGATGCAGTCGTGGCGTCTGGTGAACTGGCGGCTCGGCAAAATGCGAGAACAGACGCGGCATCCGCCGAAAGATCCGCAGGTACCGATGGATAGTTGAAAGGCTCCATGCCAGTCAAAGCGACGTATGCGACGCGCCCAAGGGCGAAGAGGTCGCTGGCTTCATCAGGGCTGCGCTGACCAGTGATGACGTCAGGCGGCATGAAACAAGGCGTGCCGACAAGACTCGAATGACCAGAATGCGCAGTCAAGCCAATGTCCCCGAGAACAGGCTTCCCGTTGACGAAAAGGATGTTTTCAGGCTTGATGTCACGGTGAATCAACTGGTGGTGATGCAATTCCTCAATACCGTCGAGAAGAGCGCTGATGACAGGCACAAGTGTCTTGGGTGGTACTTTTCCATGTGTCGCAAGCGTGTCAGGCTCATAGCCGTCTGGCGCGCGATTGTGGGCGGCATCCATCGTGTAGTACAGTCGTCCATCAGGCAATCTGTCGATATGGTGGATTTGGAGCAGGTTGGGATGTCTGCATTCGCGGTAACGAATCAGTCCTTCCAATTCACGTTTTTCTGATTTGCCATGAAGGACCTTGAGTGCGACAGTCTGTCCCGAAAGGGAGTTTTCGACGAGATAGACAGTCCCATACGAGCCATTGCCCGCTTCGGAAAGGATATGATATGGACCGATGAAATCATTCATGGAGGTTAAGGTCAGGGTCGTCCTTGTTGAGCCGTGCAATGATTTCCTTGAGAATTGCGGTGCAGCGGTTTTTAGCCACATAAATCTGGTTGCCAGACATGTTCAGCAACGCGCTGATATCCTTTATGGGGCGATGATGAATGGCGTGAAGTTCAAAAGCCTGGAAAGTCTTTTCATCGACACGCTTTGCCAATTCAATCATCGCCTCGGATTTCAGGATATCGCGCCATTTTTCCATGAAAAGCATATCCAGCAGTTCATCTGGGCTGTTGTTATCGACCAGATTCTGGATTTCGTCATCGGTCAGAGTCTTATGGTCGTCCCGTTGGCGGATGATATCGACGATGCAGCCACTGATTATGATGCTGAAGAAAGTTCGGAATTTGGCAAGGGAGCGGTCGTACTTGAATCCTTCGGTGATCTTCTTGTGAAAGCGAATCATGACTGTCTGGACGAGATCTTCGCACTCGACAGGTGTCAGGCCTTTGAATTTACCGATGTCGGCAATCACTGGACTGTAGCGTGCGAAGAACTCGTTCCAGGCGATGTCATCGCCATTCAGATGATTCAGCAGAGTGATTTTTGTTGTAGGAAAAGGCATGGAATCCTCGCCATCCGTGAGCAATCGAAATTTATCAGTGGTTTTAATTGATGAGTTGAACTTCACGCAATGCAAGGAGAATCAAACCGTCACCTCGATTTTGCCAGACGCATTTTTGATTGTCTGGTTGGGGAGGATGATATCCGCCGTTGAGCCTTCAGGGATTTCAAAGGTGCAGTCGATCTTGTTGCCGTTGCGTTTCCATGACGATGCGATGTGGCCGAATGGTGACTCGTAGGTCGCTGTGGCGTGGTTGAGTTTTTTGATGAACTCTGGCTTGATGGTGAATTGCTTGAAACCAGGGTGGAAGAAGTTGGGCTTGAGTCCAGCGACGTATTCGTACATCCAGGCGGAAATGTCGCCGTGCATGATGTGCTGAAGCGACTCGGTGCCGCGCCAGTCTTCCCATAGCGACGTGGCGCCTCTGACAATCCAATTGCCCCAGCCAGGGAATTCAGGTTGTGTGATGAGTTCAAAGGCATCATCGGCATAGCCGTATTCCGAGATGGCTCGCGGGACGATTTTGGAGCCGATGTTGCCGAAATCCACCTTGTGGCCGTTTTCGCGGATTTTCAGTACGAGGCGGTCGGCGAGCGGTTGCGCTTGGTCTTCGTTGCAAAGATGATAATGGAGGATGCAGGCGAGGGCGGTCCAGGAATCGTTTGCCCATGAACCGTCGTGGTTGTCAAAGGTCCTTTGGATGGCGTTTTTGAAGGAATCGGCGAGTCTTTTAGCGTATGCTGCATCGTCGAGCATTCCCAATAGGGTTGAGAAAACCTCGAATCGTTTGGCGCATTCGTATGCGATGGCGGTTGATGTCAGCCGAATGTCTGGCACGTGTGACGGGAAGACTGGCGTCCAGTCGCCAAGGCCGAAGCCGACGAGGTCGTCGTTTGCCATAGATTCGCAGAATTGCAAGTAGAGTTTCATTGCGGCGTGGTGTTCGCGGATAATCGCCATGTCGCCACGGAAGGCGCGGTTCTGCCAGGCGAGTTCGAAGAGGACGCCGTCGAATGCGGGGCCGTTGCCCCAGTTGTAGCCCCATCCAGCGGATGGCGCGATGCCAGGGAGTTCTCCGCTGGGACGTTGCGTATCGACGAGAATCTGTATGAAATTACGGTATGCGAGCGATGCGTCATAGTTCCAGAGGCCCGTTTCAGCGGCCAGCCGCGCATCACCAGTCCAGCCGTTCTTTTCGCGATGCGGGCAGTCGGTTGGAATGCCAGTGAAATTGCTCAAGTAACTTTGGACGGTGGCTGCCTGGAGTTTGTTGAGCATTTCGCTGGAGGACTCGAATGTGCCGACGCGTGCGAAGTCATTGTGGATGAAGCACGCCTCGATGGACTCGATGGTGGTTGTCGGCTGGTCGATGGCGACGGAGTAATCATCGATGGTGACGCAGGCATAGCGGAAGCCGTGGTAGGTGAAATGCGGATGCCAGGTTGTCAGGCCAGGTTCGGGTCTGAGGTAGATGTGGTCGGTCTGGAACTCGCCATCGACGTATGAACCGATGTGCTCGCCGTCTGGCAGGTCGCCCCATTTGACTCTTTCGACGTATTGGATTCTAGCCCAGACCTTTTTTGTTGTCTTTTCTGTTGTACGGAGTTTGATTTCGACCCAGCCTGTCAGGTTTTTGCCGAAATCAATAATCCAGCGGTGGAAGAAAATCTGCTTGATGGAGACGGGCTTGATGCGTTCGCAGACGCGGCAGGGCTCCATGTCCTCGCGGATGAGGATGCCGCCAGGCGGGAAGCAGAGGTTCGGGGCTTTCCAGTTGGAGTCGTCGAAATCTGGGTCGGCGAAGCCTGGAATCTCGTAGGTGAAGTCATAGTGTTCGCCGTTTCGCATTTGATCGAAACGGATGGGGGAAGGGATGGTCTTCCATGACGCGTCGCTTTTTGCGACGAGTTTGCCGTCGGCGACGACATCACAAAGCAGTTTGGGGTAGTCGCGCCACGGAGCGTTCGGGAAGTTCCAGTGGGTTTTTGTGATGGGATTGTAAAGACCATTGCCGAGCAATGCGACGATGGCGTTCTTGCCAGGCCTGAGCAGGCTTGTGATATCGTATTCGATGTAGGAATCATGGACGTCGAACTGCGAGACGCAAGGCGAGAGGACGCGGTCGTCTGCTTTTTGTCCGTTGACATAAAATTCATGCCATCCAGGCGTGCAGACGTATGCAATGGCTTTAGACGGCACCTCGTCTAGGACGAAAGTTTTACGAAGATATGGCGCGGGTGCGACTTCGGTCATGAGTTTGAAAACGGTTTCGCCGTTGATCCAGCGACCTGCCCAGGTGCGTGTTGTAGGCATTGTGGTGTCTCCTTGGATTTGTGTTAAAAAGTAAAGATATAAAAACTATGTGACAAATGGGACTCGTGTGACAAATGGGACTCGTGGGACAAATGGGACAAAGTAGTGTATGCCAATAGCATCTGTGCTTTGTTGAATTTTATATGTCCTATATATCCCATGTGTCTCAATTGTCCCATTAAGATTGCGAAAAAGAATCTGCTCAGGCGGGGTTGGCGCCCAGATTGATGAGCGTTTTTTTCAAGATATCGACCAGATGGTCCAGTTCCTTGCGGGGCTGGCTCCATGTCTCGACATTGAGTCTGAGAATCGGCTCATTGCCGCTCGGGCGGAGGACGAACCACCATCCGCTGCCGTCTGGATTCGTGCATTGGACCTTGATGTCTGGTGCCGCAGTTTTCTTTGGTGCTGTTGTTGTCTCAAAGACGCGTGCCAGGCCAGTTGCAGGGTCTTTGCAAATGGAAAAGCGCTGGCGTCCAGAGGTGTTTTCGGCAAAGTGACTGAGTGAATCCAAAGCAGAAGAAACATGGTTCGAATCAGGCATTCGGAAATTGATTTCACCGCTCCAAAGGTATCTGGTACGCCATTTTTTTAATCCCATGTCCAATGTCTTCTCCTGTGCTTTCAGTGTTTTCAGGTGGCGAAGCATGAAGAGGCTGGTCAGAATGCCGCTGTCAACGCTGAAGAATTCTGGATAGAAATAATGCCCCGAATGCTCTCCTGCAAATATGACACGCGATTTATATTGTTCGCAGCGCATCAGTTGCTTGATTTGGCCGTGGCCGACGGGCGTGTCGATGAGTTCCACGCCCGATGCGTCATTGAAAAGTTCCTCGAGTAAGTGACTGCAGCAGAGATTGCGCATGATGATTGGGCGGTTTTTCGTCGTTTTATTTTCTGCGAGTTTTGAGAGCGCGACGATTGCCAGCACCTGCGACGGGATGAGCGGTTTGCCTTTCGCGTCAACGAAGCCCGCGCGGTCGGCATCGCCGTCAAAACCGATGCCGATATCCGCCTTGTTTTGCTTAACGTAGTTGCCAAGACGCCTGTTGAAACCACTGTTGAGCGGATTTGGGACGCCATTTGGGAAAGAGCCGTCGGGCTTGTCTTCTGCGTAGATGAATTCAAAGCCCTTGGGCGTAAGCAGTTCACCAAGCGGTCGAAAAACTTCAGCGCCGACACCGCAGCCAGCCATGACGACGACTTTCAGCGGGATGTCCTTGGAGTTTCTGGCCTTTGCAAAGCCTGAAAGAGCGAACATGTGGTGGGCGAATTCATCATTGACTGGACTTGCAGTGCGTGGTGTGAACGCGGCTTTCAGGCGTTCGCGCATGTCGAGCAACTCGGTGGAGGAAAAGGGCAGGGCACCCGCGTGGACGAATTTGATGCCGTTGTAGTCTGAAGGATTGTGCGATGCGGTGATCATGGCGCCCCCTTTGAATCTTTCGGGATGCTGTCCAGCCATGAAGTAGATTTGCTCGGATGAGCAAAGACCGATATTGACCACAGTGCAAGCGGTGCTTTCAATGCCGTTGCAGAGGGCGCATAGGAGTTCGTATGAGCCACGGCGCGCATCATGACCGACGACAATGGCACGGTGGTCATCTGGCTTATGGAGCATGTCGGCGAAGATTTTCCCGATATGTTGCACGATATCGCAGTTGAGTTCGTCTGGCCAGATGCCTCGGATATCATCGCGCTTGAAGATATTCGCGACATCCTCCCAATGGAGTGAAAAAGGTATGCTCATGAGGTTCGGTTGAATTGTGGTTGTAAGGAAAAACACGGCATTGTTATGACGATACATTGAATATAATGCGATTTAAACTGATTTCTCGTAGAGAAAAGCCTAAAATCTTGAAAAAAGTATTTGCAAAAAATCCGCTCTGCTATAAATTAGACTATGTTTTTGCAAGAACGCGGAAACAACTGGCGAATGTTCGGGTGCAGTCGCTGGAAAAACTAGTTACAATCCGGACCGAATTTTCCGGGCCAACACTAAAACACGGAGAAAAAGCAATGAACCTGAAGAAACTGTTTGGTGGACTTCTTGCTGCTGCGGTTTTCGCTGGCATGACTGTCATGGCACAGGAAGCAGAGAAAAGCGAATGGATGCCTGAATTTGACTTTAACATGAAGTATGCCTCTCGTTACCTTTCCAAAGGCAAAGTCGTCAACCCCAAAAAGATGTTGTTCTTTGATGCCAGCCTGTCACTGCAGGGCTTCTATGGCGGCATCTGGATTGCTGATGACTGGAATGACTACTACAGAGAATCTGGCATTGTCGGCGAACCCGAAGAAATCGACTACTACTTCGGCTATGGCTATACCTTTGAAGAACTGCCTGTCATCGACAGTTTGTCCCTCGACCTTTGCGTTTCATACTATGATTATCCGAAGCGCACAGGTTGGCAGTGCAAAGGCGAGCAGCAGTGGGAATATGCTCTGAGCCTGAATGCTGGCGTTTTCCTGAACCCTGGCATCAAACTCTGCTGGGATTCCGAGAATGAAATCTGGTATGGTAACTTCAATGCTGGATGGGACTACAACTTCAAGGACGAAGGCATTGAGGCTTTGACGTTCAATACTGGGCTTGAACTCTGGTGGGGCAACAGCAAGTTCTTCTATAACGGCGGTCGCGATATCACCTTCACGACTCTTTGCTGGAATATGCAACTTGACTATGCTATCACAGACAACATTACCATCTCTCCATTCGCGACGCTGGCATGGGCTTTGAACCACAACTATCGCGAAGCCTGGAAGGATGGATGGTTTATGGATGAAGACGGAGACTTGTGGCGTTATGCCAACCCCAATGCCAAGAAAGGCATGAACACGCTGTATGGTATCAAGATCGATTTCTGCTTCTAATCCTAAGTTGAAATCTTTCACAATACGGTCTTAAAACAGAAGCGCCCC
>JAGCTA010000313.1 GCA_017963875.1 Victivallales bacterium
ATTGCGTTGCTGAAGTACGAGGACGGCACGAAGGCATACATCCTCTGCCCAGTCGGTCTGAAGCAGGGTGACAAGGTCAGCAGCGGCGAAAAGGCGGAATTCCGTCCAGGCAATGCGCTGCCTCTGAAGGACATTCCCGAAGGCTTGAATGTTCATTGCGTCGAACTGGTACCAGGTCGTGGCGCGTCGATAGCCCGTGCGGCTGGCCAGTATGCGATAGTCCGTTCCAAGGAAGGGGACTATGTTCAAGTGAAGTTGCCCAGCGGCGAAGTCCGTCTGATTCATGGCAATTGCCGTGCGACGATTGGTCAGGTCGGCAATCTGGAGCACAACGGCATCAGCCTGGGCAAAGCAGGTAAAAAGCGCTATCTTGGCAGACGTCCGCATGTTCGTGGTGTTGCCCAGAACCCAGTTGACCATCCGATGGGTGGTGGTGAAGGTCGTACAAGCGGTGGTGGCCAGGCCAAGTCACCGTGGGGGCAGTTGGCGAAGGGTTATCGTACCCGCAAGCACAAGAAAGCGTCTGATAAGTTCATCATTCAGCGGAGGAAGAAGTAATGGGCGCACGTTCAATCAAAAAAGGACCGTTTGTTGACGGTCATCTGAAGGATAAAGTTGACAAACTCAACGAAGCGGGCAAGAAGGAAGTCGTCAAGACGTGGTCACGTCGTTCGATGATCATGCCTGAATTCGTTGGTCATACATTCGCTGTTCACAACGGCAAGCAGTTCGTGAACGTGTTTGTGACGGAAAACATGGTTGGCCATCGCCTTGGCGAATTCTCCGCCACCCGTATCTTCCGTGGTCACGGTGCTATCAGTGGTAAGTAACATTTCCGCCTGATTGGCCCGTTGTCAAATCCAAGCCCCTGGAGGTTCGTGTGAACTTTCAGGGGCTTTGTTGGTATTATGGATCGATGGTTTGTTGAGAAGAGAGTCTGAAAATGAACTATCAAACGCCGTTTCATGTTGAATCTGGAATAATCTACGATGCCGCAGGCGAGGTGGTTCGTCTGTTCGGCGTGAACTATTATGCTCCGTTCAACCACAACTACTATAACATCGCGGAGTTGGGGAAGAGCCATTTCAAGGCTGTGGATGAAGACTTCAGGCATTTCAGGGAGATGGGCGTCCGATTCATCCGAATTCATCTGTATGACCGTGAGATAACGGATGCGGAGGGGAATCTTGTCGAAAACGGCAATCTGGACGTGCTGGACTACGTGCTAAAGAAGGCTGAAGACAAAGGCATATATTTGATGTTGACGCCGATTGTCTGGTGGAATACGGTCAGCACGCAACTGGCTGTCGAGCAGGATTATGCCTACTGGCATTGCGGTTCCCATGAGGATTTCGGTTTTTCCAATTTCTACAGCAAGGACAGTCTGATATGGAATAGCGAAGCACTGGAGTGCCAGAAACGCTATTTCCGTGCGCTTTTCAATCATCGCAGCCGCTGGACGGAAAAGAGGCTTTGTGAGCATAGCAGCATTGTCGCAATCGAGCCGTTCAACGAACCTGATTATGTGGCCCCCTGGCTTGTCGATACGGATACGACGCCTGACGGCATGGGGTACAGAGTCTTTTCGCAGGGAAAGTTGCGCAAGCAACTTAAGGAACTGTTCCATACGTTTGAAGCGGAACACACGGAAATCACTGACAGGACCAAGTTGTTTGAAGTCTTCAACTTCCAGAACTTGAGCCGTTATCTCTCAGAGTTGATGGCCATTGTGGATGACTATTTTGGCGAACGTGTACTGAAAACAAGTTTTGTCAGTTATTCGGGAACGGTCTCCATGGAAATGGACTCATTGCTGAAGAAGCACCACATCTGTGCCATTTCATTTGGAACGTATTTGAATGCATTTGGTTTTGACAGTGTGAACACAGACAATGTGAATCATCTTCCAATGGTGGAGAGATGGCTGAATGGTGTTCGTTCCAATTGCCATTCAAATTTGGCGAAAATTGTCTATGAATTTGACGCCACAGGAACGCAGAATGGCTATCCGTTGGCGGCGATTGCAGCCGCATACAGGGACTTCGGAGTCCAGATGGCGGCATATTTCACATATACTCCTGCGGCGGTGGCCGCATGGAATCCAGGTTGGCTTGTGCATTATCTGAATCTTGAGCACACGCCGTCAAAGGCCGCTGGGTTTGCCGTTGCAGCAGCCATTTTCCATCGGGAAGAAGCACCTGGAATATGCATGGAACCTGAACGCTGGAGTGGCGACGGCTATGTGATTGAGCGGAACAGTGACCGAGTGGTTTATGCAGACAGCGAGTTTTTCTGCTATTCAAATGATACGGATTCCGTGCCGCCAGATTTGAACAGCCTGAAGAAGATTTTCGGGCGGGGCAAATCTTCGGTCGCGTCATGCAGCGGCAATGGCTGCTATGTTCTGGAGAAACAGTCGGATACCCTTTGGGTGCTTCATCTGCATCCAGCGCAACGATATCTGACCGACCCGCAACGTGGACGGCAGTTCAGGCAGATGGCGAACCGCTGGATTTCCTGCCTCAAGGAACCGCCAGTCTCACAATTGATAGAGAATCGTCTTGAATTTAGTTTCTTTTTGTCTACATTACAAAAAGTTACATCAATGTCAACGCAGATGGATTTCCCGCTGAATGATGCTCATTGCATATTTCTTCCGCCAGGGGACTATCTGCTGACTTTGGATTCATGAAAATGACTGTCGTTACCACAAATAGGACAACCCATGAACAATCTTCTCAAGCGTTTTCTCAAATATGTTTCATTCGACACGCAGTCTGATGACAAATCCAAGACCCATCCGTCCACGGAGAAGCAACGGAAACTGGCGGAATATCTTGCGGATGAGTTGAAGGGGCTGGGCATCAATGATGTTGTCGTTTCAGAGACGTCATACGTCTATGCGAAAATTCCCGCGACGCCTGGGCTTGAGGAGACCGAGCCGCTGGGGCTGATTGCCCACATGGATACGGCGTTGGAAGTCTCTGGTGCGAATATCCACCCGCAGGTCATTGAAAACTGGGACGGAAAAACAATTAGTCTTGGTTCTTCAGGTGCTGTGCTTCAGCCTTCGGATGCCTATCAGTCAAAGACTATCGTGACGACGGATGGAACAACGCTGCTTGGTGCGGACGACAAGGCTGGCATCGCCATCATTGTCACGGCTGTTTCAAGACTACTTGAGTCGGATATTCCCCACGGTCCTGTCTGTCTGGCATTTACTTCAGATGAGGAAATTGGTGAAGGGGCGGACAATTTTGACCCTGCGGTGTTTGGAGCACGCTTTGCTTTTACGCTTGACGGTGGAGATGTCAATCTCTTGGAGACGGAGAATTTCAATGCGGCATCTGCGGATGTCTCTATTCATGGAAAAGTATTTCATCCAGGTGGTGCCTATCACCGAATGGTTAATGCGCTTTCATTGTCAATGGAGTTCTGCAGGGCATTGCCGCCCGAGATGGTCCCTGAACAGACACGAGGCCGCGATGGCTTTTTCTATCTGAATGACATGTCTGGCAATTCAGGCCTTGCATCCATGCATTTTCTCATTCGAGATTTTGACACGGCAGAATTTGAGCGTAAAAAACAATTGATGAAAGACATTGCCTGTAGAATGAACGGGACATACGGTGATGGCACTGTCGTAGTGACTCTCAAAGAGCAATATCAGAACATGAAACGCCATTTGGACAACTATCCTCAAATTGCGGAGGCCGCAAGAAGAGCCATCGCGTCCATCGGTCTTGTGCCAAAGGATTCCCTTATTCGTGGCGGAACGGATGGTGCCCATCTTGCTGAAAAGGGTGTTTTCTGTCCAAATCTTGGCGATGGTTGCCATAATGCCCACGGTATTTACGAATATGCTGTTTTGGAGGAAATGGAACAGGGAGTCCAGATTGTCCTAGCCCTAATTGCTGAATTTGTGAACATGCGCTGAGGAAGAAGCGTTCCTTTAGACGCAAATTCGCAGTAGTACGAAATATTGTGGTTTTCCCATGACCGCCTATCAGACAAAACATCGCATTGCAGCATCATCGCTGTTTTTTATTCAGGGATTTATTGTGACCAGTTGGGCCAGTCGTCTTCCCGACATCCAGTCAAATCTGACACTGTCAGACGGAATGCTTGGACTACTTCTTCTGGCACCCCCTGCAGGCCAGTTGGCTGCAATGTCGTTGTCAGGCCATCTTGTCAGGCGTTTTGGAAGTTGTAGGATTGCACGAATCGCCGCATTGTTGCTGCCTTGCTGGTTGCCTGTGCTTGGGATGGTTTCCACAAGTCAGGCGCTTGCTGTTCTGCTGTTCATCTTGGGCATGGCGACCAATCTTTCCAATATTGCGGCAAATACCCAAGGCGTGAGCGTCGAACAGATATATGGAAAAAGCATCATGTCTTTTTTTCACGGGATATGGAGCCTTGGCGGAGCCAGCGCCATCCTGCTGAGTACTTTGTGCGTCTTTCTTGGTGTTTCACCTTTGGGGAATTTCCTCTGTGCGACAGCCCTGTCGGTTCTCATCTACCTTCCGAATTTCAGAAATCTGCTTCGGCAAGATTACCATGTTCAGCGTGAAGAGCAGGACAAGGTATCAGTTTTGAACTTGTTAAAGGATTCCTATCTATGGATACTTGGACTCATCTCGCTTGGATGCATGGGATGCGAAGGCGTCATGAACAACTGGACATCCATCTATTTCCAGAAATACATCATCGACAAGGGACAATTTGTGCGTGTAGGGTTCCTTGCGTACATGGTTGCGATTACTCTCTGTAGGTTCACAGCAGATCTCTTTGTCAGGAAGTGGGGCGCGAAGTCTCTGATTGGTTCGGCTGGATGCCTGATTATGGCAGGCATCGTGCTAATGACCAGTTCCACCTGCCTTGTGCTTGCGACCCTTGGCTGCGCACTTGTCGGCCTGGGAACTTCCGCTGTTGTTCCAGTCTGCTTTGGCTTGGCTGGGAAAAACGGTCATGTACCTGTGGCGACGGCAATCACCATGGTGGCGACCATCAGTTTTCTCGGTTTTCTTCTCATGCCCGCCGTGGTTGGGGGTGTCTCCGAATGGTTTGGGCTGAGAATAGCATTGGTCGGGGCAGGGGTGTTTTCATTTTTGTTGATTCAGTTGATTCATTTCACAAACGGCAAGCAAAAGGAAAAACAGCAATGAACACGTATTCATTCAAGCGCGAGATTCCAGTTGAGGACGGTTATGATGTCGTTGTCGCGGGTGGCGGTCCTGGCGGCTGCGCAGCCGCACTGAGCGCGGCGCGGTCTGGTGCACGCGTACTGCTTTTGGAAGCGCTTGGATGCCTTGGTGGCATGGGCACGTCAGGGCTGGTTCTGCAATGGGCTCCTTTCCTTTTTTGCGGAAAGCGCGTGATTGGCGGCATTCCACTTGAAATCTATCAGATATTGGAGGAACGTGGATTTGCATTCCAGCCTGGTCCCAATCCTGCTCCAATCGCGAACTCGGTTTCAATTCATCCAGAGGGGCTGAAACTGGTTCTTGATGAATTGCTGGCAAAGGAAAACGTGGAGGTTCGCTTCTTCACTCAGGCCGTGGATGTCGATAGGGATCCTGAACGCTTTTTCATGAACGGCATCATCATCCGCAATATCGAAGGCTTCCGCTATATCAAGGCAAAGACATTCATCGATGCCACAGGAGACGCTTCCTTAGTCAAGCAATGCGGTGCAGAATGCTTTGAGCCAGACGTCGCGATGGCACCGACATTATGCGCCGTCGTCGATGGCGTTGACTGGAGAACGATGCAACTTGAGGGCTGTGGACTTATCAGCGGCCAGCAGAAGGTCGTGGACAAAGCGGTGGAGGACGGCTTTTTCTCCCAGCCAGACCGCCATGTACCAGGCATCTTCCGCTCCTTCGGGCATCTTGGAGCCATGAATGCGGGACATGTCTTCCATTTGAACTCACTGAACTGCCGAAGCCTTTCTGACGGAATGGCCAAGGGGCGTCTTCAGGTTCAGGAATACATGCGTTTCTTCAAGACGTATTTCAAGGAGTTTTCAGACATCAGCCTGGTCTATACGGCGACCCTCATGGGAGTCCGCGATTCGCGTCGCATCAAAGGAGAATACTGGCTTACGGTTGATGACTATCATGCAAAAAAGCATTTCCCCGACCAGATTGCGACCAATTCGCAGAGAATCGATTATCATGTGCGTGACGCATCGTCTGAAGAATACAAGCGGTTCAGCAGCGTCTGGTTTGCTGGAAATCCATTCCAGGCTGGCGAATACTATGGCGTTCCATACGGCACGCTGGTACCGAAGGGCGCGCAGAACCTCTGGGTCGCGGGACGCACGCTTTCCTGCGACACATACGTCTATGCGTCAATGCGCGGGCAACTCCTCTGCATGCTCTATGGCCAGGCGGCGGGAACTGCCGCAGCGCAGGCCATCGCAACGGGGCAGACAGCGAATACCATCAATACCAGAACGCTGATTGAATCATTGCGCAAGCAGAACTGCATCCTGCCTCAGGAGGAACTGTCAGACGAGATGACCAGAGGATGATGCGGTAATTCTTTATTTTGTCATTAACGTTGTATTTGTCTAATTTCCATTTACAGTATGAATCGTAATTTCATACTCTCCTCTACAGGGAAACGATCTTGATAGGTGAACCTGCCCATTGGGGGAATAGAGCGTTTGGAAAAGAATCATATACTAGGAAAAAGCAATGAATCAACTTGAGTATCAGCAGAAGCATGAAGCAGCGTGCCAATGGTTCGCGAATGCAAAATTTGGCTTGATGGTTCACTGGGGGCTTTATTGTCTGCCAGCAGGGGAATGGAAAGGGCGCAGGATGCCGTATATAGGCGAATGGGCTCAGTCGTACTTCCGCATACCAAACGACGAGTACCATCGTTTGACGAATGTTTTCAACCCCATGTTGTTCAATGCTGACGAATGGGTGCAGATTGCACGCGATGCAGGGATGAACTATATCGTCGTCACATCCAAGCACCATGAAGGCTTTGCGATGTACCATTCGGCGAACAGCAAGTTCAACATTGTCGATGCGACGCCTTTCAAGCGCGATGTCATTGGCGAACTAGCCGAGGCCTGCCGCAACCATGGCATGAAACTTGGACTGTATTATTCGCAGGAAATTGACTGGAGTGAGCCAAATGGCGGCGGCTATCTGCGTGGACACACATGGGGACACGGCAGCGCCTCATGGACCAATGACTGGGATTTCCCCGACAATGCCCATAAAAACTATACTCAGTGTTTTGAAAGCAAAATCGTTCCCCAAGTGCAGGAAATCCTGACGAACTATGGAGACCTTTGCCTTATTTGGTTTGACACGCCTCACAGCATCTCACCAGAACAAAGTCGCATGCTTGCCGACATGGTGCATCATTATCAGCCTGGCTGTCTTATCAACTCGCGCATTGGCAATAACATGGGCGATTATCGCTCCATGGGTGACAATGAAATCCCAGAGGACAGCAAGGAAGGAGGGCTGTTCGAGTCGGCCTGCACTTTGAATGACACATGGGGGTACAAGAGTTTTGACAACAATTGGAAGAGCCCTGAACGGGTCATTGAAATCAAGCATCATCTGAACAACCGTCATTTGAACTACTTGCTTAATGTCGGTCCAGATTATTTAGGACGCATTCCCGCTCCCGCCGTGGAGATTCTTCGAAAGGTCGGCGAAGCGGAAAAGAATGTCCCGAACGCCTGATTCATCTGTCTCCGTTTAGATGTTATTCCCCAATGAGGGTAGGTTCGAGCTCTTCGAGGTCGTTATCTTGTAGAGGATTTCGTCCCCCAGGTTTCGCTTCGCTCAACCTGGGGTTACTGATATTTGACCCCTTCGGGGTCATAGCAGAGCCGCCATGGTTTTGGTGCAATTACTTACCCTCATGGGGAATAAATTCTCCCCAAAAGGATAGGTCCGACCTCTGAGGTCGGAATCCTTTGATATTGGCTTTTCCCCAGGTTTCGCTTCGCTCAACCTGGGGTGGAATCATTTGCACACTCCCGCTGAAACTCAAAGTTGCAGTTCGGCGTTGACGGCGGCTGCCGCGACGGCTGGGTCTGGAGCGGCGATGATGGGCCTGCCGACGACAATGAATTGCGCACCAGCGAGCGCGGCCTCATGAGGCGTCATGACGCGTTTCTGGTCGCCTTTCGCCGAACCTGCGGGGCGGATGCCAGGCACGACAAGCAGAAAATCCTTTCCGCAGACATCTTGGATAAGTGGAATTTCCATGGCGGAGCAGACGACGCCAGGGAGGCCGCATTCCTTGGTCAGTCTGGCGAGGCGCAGAACCTGTTCGGCTGGGGTGACATTGAGGCCGATGGCGGACAGTTCCTGCGCATCCATGCTTGTCAGCACCGTGACGGCAATGACTTTGATTCCTGTGTCATTGGCCGCTTTTGCGGCGGCTTTCAGCATAGACGGGCCACCTGACGCGTGCACATTGCACAAGTCGGCTCCGATGGCCGCTGCGGAACGCACGGCCTGTTCCACGGTGTTGGGGATGTCATGGAATTTCATGTCAAGAAAGACCTTTTTCCCGCGTTTCTTAAGTCCAGATACGATGGACGGTCCAAGTCTGGTAAAGAGTTGTTTCCCCACTTTGTACCATGTGACGGACGGGCCGATTTTGTCAACGAGGTCAAAGGCCTCTTGTTCCGTGGAGACATCCAGTGCCGTGATGAGTGTCGTAGTCATTTGATTGTTCCTTTTTCGCTCAAATCCTCTTGAGGAGGGAATTGCAAATCAACTGGTTGTGTTTGAGGATCCTTCGTTTCTTCTTTCGGTTTCCTGTCATTCAGGAATTCAAAACTGGCTGTGCAGAGGCAGAGAATGGCCAGAAAGATGAATGAAAGGCTTTGAAACAGATTATGAAACCAATCAAGAAGGGGAATGGAACTGTTCCATATATCAGACAGCCTGAATGGGAACGGTTCGGCGAAGATGAAGTAGGCGACGAGGTCAGTCAACTTGGCGGCAAAAGGAGCGGTGACTGTGAAGAAGACCAACCAGTAGGTGCAGAGCGCCATGATTTTCAGTGAATGCTGGCCATTGATGCTGACCGCGAATCGGCCATCTGGATTGTTCGACGGGGGACAGGGGGGACTTGTGTCATCTGTTGGTTGAGCAGGTATGCTGATTGCATGGATGGAAGTGCAGAAGACCTGCGTCATGTAATACATAGAGATGACGCAGAGAATGCTGCTGATTGTGAAATGGCGGTTGATGGCACTGGACCATTCCCATGTGAAAAATGGACTCAAGAACAATGCGACGAGACTGCTGATGCGCAACTTGCGAATATGCGGGAAGATGGGCGGGAGAATATGGAAGGAAAGGCAGATGATGAGCAAAGGCGCACATTGTGCGTATGAATGCAGAAGGGCGGAGAACAATGTCATCGAGTGGAGGGATGTGAGCAGCAACGAATAAAGCCCCAGAAACAGGAAAGTCATGAAAAGCACAAGGCTTCCAAGAATCAGCCGCTGGCCTGATGTCATTGATGGTATGATTTGTGAAAAAGGAGTTTTCATATTCATTATTGTACTATCAATGGCCAGTGTTTCAAGTCTGGCGATGAAAAATTATCTGATTGGTAATGTGCGAAATGCAATTGATTTTTGGTTTATGATATTTACATTATGCAGTGTGCTCACGCAAGATTATCACGAGACTAATTATATCCATTGACAGTTGGTCATCCAAGGAGAACAGGATATGGCGACGGAAAAACTCTATATAGCAAAACTTGAAAACGGAGAGGAAATCGGCCCTGCAGAGCAGGAGGTTCTCATCAAACTGGCCCAAAACGGAACCATAACCTCCACGACGATGGTCCGTAGCAAACTGATTCCCGAATGGGACAAGGCAGGGGACGTTGATTTCCTCAAGGCGATTATCTTCATGCAACAGCAGGAGAAAATGGAGGAAATCGCAAACAACCAGCCGTTGCTGAAACGCATTATGGAGCGCATCACCTTGACTGCCCCGCAGTTGGACACGGGTGGAATTGTCAAGACAAAAGTCGAGACCTTGCCCAAACCATCGCCCTTGATGCGTTTTCTGGCGGGGCTGACGGATTTTATCGTGGTGATTATCGGTGTGGCCTTGCTGTTCATCGGGGCCAAATATTGCCTGGAAAATGAAATCCTGGATGATGAGAATGCCGTCTATATCACGGTGCCAGTGCTGATTGTCTTTGTCATCATGTATTTTACGCTGTTTATTGCCTTTACTACGCAGACCATAGGGCAGCGTTTTTGGGGGATGTTCCTTATCCGCACGAATGGCAAGCCATTCTGGATTGGGCGTGTGTTCTTCTATTCGTTGCTTACGACGATTTTTGGCATTTTTACTCCGATTTTCCTGATTATCGGAACAAAGACCTATCCTGAACTGCTGACGGGAACACGTTTTGCGAAGGTTCTCACCAATAAGAAGCATTGATTGACTCTTCTGTTTTTTGCGTAGGTTCCTCTGAAAACCAAATGGCGCTGGCGAAAAGGCAAATATCCAAAATCCTCTTCAGGCATGTATCACGGGAATTCCTCATTCCTTTTGCATGTTCGGTTTTGGCTTTTGCCTTTTTGTTCATGGTGAACAACATATTTGACGACCTTAAGGACTTTACAAGCCACAGTGCGCCGTTTCAGGCTTTCTTCAAGTATGTCCTTGCATTGCAACCGCATAATCTTCTCAATGTCGTTCCTGTATCGGTTTTGCTGGCGACGAGTTTCATGACCGTGATGCTTGGGCGAAACAACGAGTTGTGCGCGATGCGCACGGCTGGCTTGTCCTTGGCTGTCTGCGCCATCCCTGTTTGGATATATTCGCTTGTGGCATGCGTGCTTGTTGCGTTGATCAGCGAATCGTGGGGGGAGCGATGTCTGGATTACGCTCGTTCCATTCAAGAGGAATACGGCATCCATTCCCATTCGCGTCTGGCCCCCATTGCGCTTAACAACACGATTCAGCACCGTGACTGGGCACTGTTGCCGACACAGCAGGCGAACTCGTTCACGAATGTCATTCTCAGGCAGTTCGACGCTGACGGAAATACACTCTATGTGCTTGCAGCCAAGGCCGCAAAGGGAGATGCAAAGGGGCATTGGACGTTTGAGAACGCCGTGAAGCAGACCATCGACAAGAAAGGCGTGGCGACGGCGGTGGAGTCTCATGACGTCATGGAACTTGATTTTGAGGAGACGCCTGGAGATTTGCATGAAGTGACCAGCCCCATGGAGAAAATAACGTTTGGCCAGGCGTATCGTCTGTTGCATCGTGCCACGCCGCCGTCTCCGAAGGTCGCCCATCGGTTGCGCACGGTTCTCTGGTACAATCTGACATTTCCGCTTGCAAGTCTCGTGGCAGCCTTGTTTGGTTTTTCGATGACCATTGCCAATCAACGTTCGGAAATCATGCGTGGTTTCGCTGGAGCCGTCGGAATGCTAGTTCTTTTCTATATCGTCGGGCAGGTTATTTTTGTCATCGGCAAGAATGGCTGGTTGCCGCCGTTCATCGCGGGTGCCGTGCCATCATTGGCATTTACTGTCGGCGGTATTTTCAACGTCTGGCGTAAACAGTGAGCATAGGATATGAAACTGCTGCATTTTTCGGACATACACGCTGGATGCGTTCCCAAGGGATGTTCCTGGATGTTCGACAAGCGTCTGCTAGGGACGATGTCGCATTTTCTTCGCAGGCGGGTACGGCAGCATTTCGAGGTCATGGAGTCCTTGATGTCCGTAGTGCAGGAAAATCGGCCAGACTGGATTATCTGCACGGGTGACCTGACGGCCGTATCCGCGCCTCAGGAATTTGATGATGCAATTCGTCTGCTGATGCCTTTGCGCGAGGCTGTCAATGGGCGGTTTATCTATCTGCCAGGCAATCATGACGCCTACATAGACAATGCCAATGCGACCAAGGCGCTTTCACGTGCCAAAACAGCGTTGAACGGCATGAGTGCCGCAGAATGCCATTTGGCGTTGGAGAGGCGAATCGGCAATGTCCGTCTGTTCTTTGTTGATGGCGCATGTCCTATGCCGCCATGGCGTTCCGCAGGGCATCTGACGGATGAATTGTTGGAAATGCTGAAGAAACTGCTGGAAGAGAAAAGGAAACCTGCCGAGATTAGGCTTATGGTCTCACATTTTCCAATTTACGCTCAGGATGGTGGACGGTTCAGTTGGCGAAGGCGGCTGGACGGCGACCTGCTGCTACGTGATTTTGCGGAGAAGGGGCTTGTTGACGGAATGCTCTGCGGGCATATCCATTTCCCATATAAGTATGAAGTTGGCCGTTTCAAGCAGATTTGCGCAGGGGCCGCGACATTGTCCAGAAGTGCCGTGCTGATTAAAACAGCGGAGAGTTCCTGTTCCATATCCGCGAAGTTTTTGAAATTATAATTGTCTTATTCTATATTATCATCTATCCAAACTACTTAGTTTAAAAAGGAAACATCATGAAGCATTATCTGGCATTTGATTTGGGTGCATCTTCTGGCCGCGCGATTTTGGGAACGATTGACAATGGAAAAATCACGCTGAAGGAACTTCATCGTTTCGATAACGGCCCCGTCAACATCAATGGCGGGCTGTTTTGGAACTTGGTCGGGTTATTTACGGAACTCAAGGCTGGTTTGAAGGCTGCCTTGCAGGAAGGCGTGGAATTGTCCGCCATCGCCATTGATACGTGGGGCGTTGATTATGCCTTTATCGACAAGCAGGGCTTTTTCGCAGGATTGCCGCACAATTATCGCGACCCGCGCACGGAAGACGCGTTGCCATACGTATTTGAGAAGATTTCACGTGAAACCATCTATAAATTGACGGGCATCCAGTTCATGTCCATCAACACCATTTGCCAGTTAGCCGCTTCTGTTCGAGACGACGAGCAGGTTTTGAAGATTGCAGACAAATTGCTGTTCATCCCCAATGCCTTGACCTATCTATTCTGCGGCGACCAGACGGCGGAGTACAGCATCGCGTCAACATCGCAGTTGTATAATCCGACGACTCGCGACTGGGCGTGGGAAATCATTGATGCACTCGGACTCAAGCGGACATTGTTCCCGAAAATCACCCCAGCCTGCACGCTTGCGGGAACATTGCTTCCCGAACTTCAGGAAGAACTCAAATGCGGACCAATTCCAGTCGTGCTGGTCGGCAGCCATGATACGGCGTCCGCAGTGGCGGCGGTCCCTGCGACGGCTGGCAAGACATGGGCATATCTCTCCAGCGGAACCTGGTCTTTGATTGGCGTTGAACTTGACAAGCCGCTGCTGTCCCAGGCGGCGATGGACGCGAATTACACGAATGAGGGCGGCGTCGGAGGAAAAATCCGCTTCCTCAAGAATATCATGGGCTTGTGGATTATTCAGGAGTGCCGTACGGAATGGAAACGCCGTGGCAAAAAATATACGTTTGACGAAATGGACGAGATGGCCTCCAAGGCGGAGCCATTCCGCTCATTTATCGACCCCAATGACCAATCTTTCACGACGCCTGGGGACATGCCCGCGAGAATCCAGGAGTTCTGCCGTGCGACAGGGCAGCCCGTTCCAGAGACGCCAGGGCAGATTTTGAGAACGGCACTTGAGTCTCTTGCACTCAAATACCGCGAGTGCCTTGACAACATTGAAGCCATTACCCAAACGCATATTGATGTGCTTCACTTGGTTGGCGGCGGCTGCAAGAACATCATCCTCGACCAGTTTACGGCAAATGCCGTGGCAAGGAGTGTTGTGACTGGGACCGTTGAAGCAACGGCGATGGGCAATGTCATCGGGCAGGCTCTGGCCGTCGGCGACATCAAGTCGCTTTCGGAGGCCCGCGACATCGTTCGAGCATCGACGGATACTGTGACATACGAACCGAAGGATGGCGAAATCTGGCAGGCCGCCTACAAGCGTTTCCTGGCATTCCAGAAATAACGTGTCGTCATGCCGAAAACGCCGTTGCTGCCGCCTCTGGAGGCCTGCCGTGAGCAGGCGCTGAAGTTGCTGGACATGCGTCCGCACTCCGAGGCGGAACTGCGGCGTAAACTGGCACAACGCCAGAAGTATTCGCCTGAGGATATTCGGGCGGTCATGGCGGATTTGCAGCGTCTGGGGTTGGTGGACGACCATGCGTTTGCAAGGCTTTTTTGCGACTCGCTGAAGGCTCAGGGCATCGGAAAACTGAAAGCGCGGCTGAAAATGCGCACCAGAGGATTGTCAGCCGCGTTAATTCAGGAAACGCTGGAGCGGCAATGGGAGATGGAGGACGATGGAGAGTTGGAGCGGGCGCAGGTGGTCGCAGAGCGAAAATGGCGTATGATTAGCCGCATAGACAAGCCGTTGATGAATAAGCGGCAACGGCTTGCGCGTTTTCTTGCGGGGCGGGGCTTTTCGTCAGATATTATTCGGTTGGTGTTGGACAAGCAACCATTTTGTTAATGAGTTGCAACTGGCAGTGGGTATTAAGAGAACAATAACAAAAAGGGGTAAGAATGAACATGCTGATGAAGATTAACACGTGGATATGCGTCTTGGTGTTATTTCTGGCTTCTTGCGCCACTGTCAAGGAAGTTCCCCAGGGGAACGTTCAGGAAATAACCTGTCCCCCTGTGCCAGAGACTGTTCAGTCGGGTGCGTGGGCGGGTGCCCGTGAAATCTATCCAGGCATTTTCCATTTGGCACTGGAAAGAACGGAGCCTCGTCTGATGAAAATCAATCTGATGAAAATCAATCTGAAGGATGGTCGGTATGGATTTACTGGTACTCCGAAACCCGAACTCTGGGGGCAGCCCATGCCAGATTTTCCCGAACTGAATGTGGTGACTAAACGTGAACGTACCGTGGAGTTTATGGAAAAGGCTCGTCTGCCTAAAGAGCAGGGGGGCAGGGGATTGAATATGCTGGTGGCTGTCAATGCGGCACCGTGGCGTCCATGGCAGATGCCGTGGAACCATAAATACGCCGCATATCTAGGGCTGGCAATCACCGATGGCGAGGTATTGCAGGCGGATGATTTGAAAAGACCGTCGTTCGTCGTGCTCAAGAATGGAAAAGTGGATTTTCGTAGCAAGGAACATCCCATTGCGATAGAGGAGATTGCAATGTCGGCCCCTGGATTCACTGTCGTTCTTTCAGAGGGCGTGGTTGTCCCGAGTGCCGCCAAATCAACATCATTGGCACCTCGGACAGGATATGGTTTGTCCAAAGAGCGTGATGTCTTTTACATCGTCGTCATTGATGGTCGCCAGAAGAATTATTCTCATGGGGCGACGATTGGGGATGTCGCCCAGTTGCTGCTGGAGCATGGGGCATACGATGCGTTGAACATGGATGGCGGCGGTTCGACGACGCTGGTTGCTTGGGAGAATGTGGACGGCGTCGGCAAAGCCCGCATGCTCAACCATCAAGGAGGAGGTGTCCAGCGAACTGTCGGATACAATGTGGGAATTTATCTGAAGTGAGCGGTGTTTGCTGTTTCAAACAGATTTCCATGAGGCACTTATAATAATGACCAATGCCTGACGATGGTTAGCAAACGAATCAATAAAACACTCAGACATTCCCTGAAAATTGCCACAGAGCACTTTGAGAATACTCCTTGCCGCCTCCGTGAGGACGCGTCGCTCAAGCCCTTTCTGTCTGAATTGAGATTCCGCAGAAAGTATATTCTCGACCGTTGGAAGGCACTTGAGGTACAGCAGGACTGGCATGAGCAATTCGGCTTGCACCGCCTATCGGACGGCAGTTGGATTTTCCGTGAATGGCTGCCAGGTGTGAAGGGCGTCTGGCTCAAAGGCGATTTCAATGGCTGGCGGAAGGAAGATGCTTTCATGCTCCATCACACGGAAAATGGCATCTGGGAAGGTTATTTTCCCGCCAGCGCATTTCATCATGGTGAAAGGTATGGAATGCAGATAGCCTGGGCCGAGGGGGGCGAAGGCTACCGCCTTCCATCTTGCGCGACGTATGTCGTCCGACACAAGACACCATTCAATGAGTACGGTGTGGCCTTCAATGCCGTCGTCTGGAATCCAGAGAACCCTTATCAGTGGAAGCACAGGCATCCGCATCATGCATTTCCGCTGATTTATGAATCCCATGTGGGCATGGCGACAAGCGAAGAACGCATAGGAACATTCGCGGAATTCACTCGGAAAATGCTACCGCGAATTGCCTCGGGCGGTTACAATACGGTTCAGTTGATGGGCATCCAGCAACATCCGTACTATGGCTCGTTTGGATATCATGTCTCAAGTTTTTATTCCATTTGCGACCTGTTCGGCACGCCTGACGAATTCAAGGAACTTGTGGATACCGCCCATGGGCTGGGGCTGCGCGTCATTATCGACCTTGTCCATTCGCACGCGGCATCCAATGAGACCGAGGGGCTTAGCCGCCAGAACAATACCGACTATCTTTATTTCCACAGCGGCCCGCGCGGATACCACCCCGCTTGGGGGTCGCGCTGCTTCGACTACCACAAAGACGAAGTCTGCCGATTTCTCCTCTCGAACTGCCGATTCTGGCTTCAGGAATACCATATTGACGGCTTCAGGTTCGATGGTGTCACGAGCATGCTCTATCTTGACCATGGTTTATCGCGTTCCTTCAATGGCTATGACGATTATTTCTCTTCAAACGTTGATATGGATGCCATTGCCTATTTAGCGATGGCGAACAAGGCCATTCATGCTCTTCGCCCTGGAGCCTGGACAATTGCCGAGGATGTCAGCGGCATGCCTGGTCTTTGCTCTGCCATTACAGAAGGAGGCTGCGGTTTCGATTTTCGTCTCGCGATGGGCGTGACGGATTTCTGGTTCAAGTTGGCAGATGGTATGAAGGATGAAAACTGGCCGATGGGAACCCTGTGGTATGAACTCACGAATCGACGCGCTGATGAACGCTGCATCAGTTATGTGGAATGCCATGACCAGGCACTGGTCGGTGGAAAAAGTTTTGCGTTTACCCTTATGGATGCGGACATGTATGACAAAATGCATGTTTCAAGCCAGAGCCTACGTGTCGAACGTGGCATCGCACTCCATAAAATGGCACGGTTGCTGACCCTCGCGACTGCTGGACACGGTTATCTCAATTTCATGGGCAACGAGTTTGGACATCCCGAATGGATTGATTTTCCACGCGAGGGCAATGGATGGTCATACGCCCATGCACGACGTCTTTGGCATCTAAGGGACGATGGCCAATTGCGCTTCAAGGGGCTTGGGGATTTTGACCAGGCGATGATGGCGTTATTTCATCTGACTCCAGATGTTTTCAGGCGTTGCCCGCAACTTGTCGAATGCGATGAAATGCGGAAAATCATCGTTTTTGAACGAGGCGGCCTTTATTTTGCGTTCAATTTCCATCCGACCATGCCACAGCCGAAACTGCCCGTCATGGTCACGCCAGGCATCTATGAGCCATATCTGGATTCCGACGACGTTTCCTTCGGCGGTCACGGGCTCATTGGCAAGGGCTGGAAGACAAAGGCCACTCCTATCATTTCAAACGACTGCGAAAACTGGCTCATTTACGTCAATCTTCCCCCACAGACCGCCGTGGTCATGGGACCTTCCCATGAGACTTGAGACGTTGTGGATGGACGCGAGACGTAAGACTCGAGACGTGGTGAATGGACGCGAGACGTGAGACGTGAGACGCGAGACGTGAGACGCGAGACGTGAGACGTGAGACGTGGTGAATGGACGCGAGACGTGAGACGTGAGACATGAGGTAATGTGTTTTTGTCAAGCGGTCTCATCTGTTTTTTTGATTATTTTCTCCGATTTGTAGTCTGGCTTGAAATCCGTTTCGTTCACGACCATTGCATGAAGTATCAGGAGCAGCTTTCTCATGC
>JAGCTA010000314.1 GCA_017963875.1 Victivallales bacterium
CGGTACACCTCGTAGGAGTCCATCAGGTCCGCCAGCTTGTCCGCCAGCTGCCACGTCATCGCCGCCTGCTTCTGTTCGGTGACCGCAACTGCATCTGCGGAATCCGAATTCATGATGTACTTGCGGAACGGGGCGAGCTTGGCATACTCCTCCTGTTCCTCCGGACCCGCCAGCAGGATGGACACGATCGCCTTCGCGTAGGCATGGTCTGGCAGAAGTTCGACGTCCGCCCGATCTTTCGGCGACAGCCCCGCCATCATCAATTCCGTCAGCTCCTTCTCCATAAACGGAAACTGGATGCCCGCGCAGAGATCCGGCTCCTTGGCGAACATCCGTATCTGCAGCCACTTCGCCAAATTGCCGTTCGGCACCACGACCTTGGTGAACACAAACGGGTCCTTGCCCTGCCGCTCCTTCAACAGGCGTTCTTTCAGCTTCTCCGCCAGATCCTCGATCCGGCTTCCGCAATAGATCTTCAATGACATAATTCCACTCCTTCACGCGTTGTCCATTCACAATCCACTGTCAGCTCCTCGCCTCGACGAGGTGAGAGGCCAGAGTGTCGGCACAGCTGATGAGCGTCACAAGCGGCGACTTGTCACCCGCTGCCGCGTAGTTGCCACGGGCTTCAGGCGAATCTGAGATGTCAAACGCCGACATGTGCCATCGGATTGCCAGCATCTCCTCGTCGGTCATCTCAAGACCAAAGCGTAGCAGCCTTATCACCGATTTCTCGCCATGCCCCATTGGGAAGTCCGAGTAGTCGACCCCGTACGTCGTGTACTTCTCCCACTTCCCGTCCTTCCCCTTGCGAGACTTCTCGACTTCCTTGTAGACCTCGGCCTTGCAGACGTCATGCAAAAGCGCCGCAATCGCCACGCTCGCCTCAGGCAACTCCTCCGCAAGCGAGGGACTTAGCCCAATCTCCATGCCACGCAGGGCCATCGCCTGATCATATACGTTAAGCGAATGGGCAAGGAGACCGCCCTTCTCCGCGCCATGAAAGCGCGTAGAAGCCGGCGCGTCAAAAAAACCGAGTTCCTCAAGTCCAGCCAAAACGGCGTCGACTCCGCTCCGCCCAGTCGCCTTAAGTGCTTCAATGAATCTATCCTTGTTCTCCATACGTCTCCTTTTTTTTACTTCCATCAATCGCCGCGTCGCCTATATTATACACTATCGGCCGCCTCACCCGCAACCTTCGTACCCATAAGATTTATATTTGTGATTTGTGAACAATTGTGGCAATTGTCATTTGTGAACAATCTCAAATCCCTCGCTATGTATAACGCCATCGAGGATGTTTTCTTACGATTTTGGCCGTGGCATCTCACGCCATGGTGGCGCACCACGTGTCATCCTCTCGGGCAATCTCGCGCCATGCGTCCAATACGAAATCAATCTTGCCGCAGTCGTGCCGCTTCAGATACTCTGAAAAGGCCGCGACATCAATCGTCGTAGGATTGTCTTCGGACAATCCCAGGCCGCAATAGGCGAGATCCGCCTTCGGCACTTGCGTCTCGAGAACGCATATCCAACCGTCTTCCCGCTTAGACACCAATGCCGAATCCCGCAGATAGACATTCACATTCTTCATATCCGTGCGCCGCGAAGAGCTGGGGGGACGTGCCGAACAGGAAAACGGCTCGACAATCCCGTTTCGCAGCCAATTGGACTCTTCCTGCTCAAAGGCAATCAATTCCAGAGCCTGAATGGCCTTGTTTATGGGCACTATGCCCAGCTGATAGGTGCGTTGATCCACACTCCCGTCCTTAAGTTGCCTCTTCCATGCTTTCCGTTCGGCGACGAGCGCCTCCACATACTTTTGCACAATGCCTATCCGCCGCTTCGCCTCCCGTCGGCGAGCACTCACTTCGTCCGGATGCGAAGAAATCCACCGTCCTTGCGCCACGAGTTCCTCAAGCAGTTCCCAGGCGGCCTTTTTCCAGTACTCGTTGGCCGTATATGTCCATGGGGACATGAACATGATGTGGCGTCCTGCATGCAGCCCGGGATACGGGGAAAGCAGCTCGACGGAAATGTCTTTCGCCCAGTACCGGCACTTCGCCTTGACCGGCGTTCCATCGGCTAAAACGCCTTCAATCGTCACGTCAATTTCTTCTGCCGCGTTCATTTCAGTTTCTCCTTCGTATTTGCATTTGTGATTTGTGAACAATTGTGGCAATTGTCATTTGTGAACAATCTCCGTCATTTCACATACCCCTTTTCTCGTAAAATAGCATCTACAGCATCATCATCTTACTCTCCTATCCAGTCCGATGAAATCCATCCGCAAAGCGATCCATCGTCGTCGATCTGGCAGATGTCGCCGCCGGACCCGTTGCGGAACATCACGAATACATGGAGAAGCGCTTTCTTCGCTTTTTCGAAAATACCGGGCGAAACGGATTCCCGCAGGCCCGCGACATTGAGTACAACCTGTTTCTTCTCCATAGGAACCGTGCTTTCAAGCGAAAGCATCCACTCGCGTATCTGCACATCCACATCTTCCGCATTGAGGTCAACGGCCTTGCATGGCTTGCCTCGCTTGGCAGCATATTCGGCCGTGTATGCCGTTCCGCCAGACAGCAGAAGCCTGTCAACGAGAATCAACGTCGCGTCGGCGCTGTCCACGTTTGCGCGGGTACGCTCGCGGTAGCCGCCGTCGCATTCCCGCAAGGCATAAAAGTTCTCCGGAACAACGCCGTCCTCGGCAAGGCGCCCCTTCGGAACCCATCCGCCAAAGGGAATGCAGTACGACATCGCAGCGACAAGGCCGGCTCGGTCTACGCCGGTCTGCCCGCCACTGATGATTTTCCAGGGCCGCTTGTTGACGCTCCTCGGCACCCGCAGCAATGTAACGTCTTCTTCCATGTCCCTATTTGGCTTCTTCGATTGAAATCCTCGACAAGTCTACTTCCGCATCCGCGAGCAACTTCTGCACCCGTTCAGCATCTCCAGCGGATACCCGCACCGTCAGCGTACTGGAACGCCCAGGTACCGATGCCGGTCACCGCGCATCCGCCGAGCTTATCGGGTATCACCACCTCGCCTTCGGGTTCAGGCGATGGCTTGCCGATGATTTCTGCGGTTCCATCGTCCTTGATTTGGTACGGCCAACTGTAGCCGCCAACAGTCTCAATCCGTTTCTCGGTCATTGCTATTCTCCTTGTCACACATATTGTCTATAGAAAACCTTTTTGGACATGAAAAATCACATGGCATGGCCCTGTGTCCCCGTGCGGAGCAGGATCCACTTGCGGAACCACTCCGGCTCGTTCGCGATGCTGTCGGCAAGTGCCTTGATCCGGCGCTTGCCAAGGCGCGCGTCCAGGACGGCAAGCAGACGGATGAAGTAGTTGTCATGCGCAACCGCCTCGTCGATGGACAGCTCGTTCAGGTACTGGTGGATGTATTCCAAGGCATACATTCCATCCTCGCAAGGGACTTTCCCTGTCTCGCGTATTATGTCAACGTCTTTCGGTTCAGGATTATAGCACTTGTACTTCTCGATCCAAAACCCCTGGTTGGTGCAGAACCAAGGCGTGCCATCCACAAGAATAGATATCACATGAGCCTCGGCATACCAATCTGGCTTGACGGGATGCTTCTTTCCACGATATACATCATAGTGGTAGCAAACCCTTCCTTTCAGGTCATCCGCCAATCTGCTTTCCAGCACCTGTCTCGTCTTACTCCACATCTTTCTGTCTCCCGTCTGACCTCTCCTTGATTTGCCTTTGTGATTTGTGAACAATTGTGCCAATTGTCATTTGTGAACAATCTCTGACAATTCTACATTCTACATTCATGATGTTTCTCCCTCCCTTTCATCTTCTGGAGGCAAACCTTCTTTTTTAAGACGCGCATAATATCTTTTCGTCACCACATCACCCAATCCGCTCCAATCAATCTTGGATTCATCAACGTACTCCATGATGCGGGGCTGGACGCGGAGCAGAAAGCGTCGGACGGTTTCGCTGAGCTTGTCCCATTCGCAGTGGCCGACATACTGCGGCTGGAGCTCAAGCAGCTTACCCCAGCCCCAGTCATCCAGGCTCGCCCAGTCAAGATGCTCTTCGAATTGCGGTTGATGCCCAAGAAGGAGTCCCCAATTCTCGCCTGACAACTTTGTCCAATCGCAGAATTCAGCAAACTGGGGCTGATTGGACAGTAGCCTCGCCCAAGCCAACCCATCCAGTTTCTGCCAACATTCTCCGTCGGCATACTTGGCAAGGGCCGGCTGACTTGAAAATATCATCCACAGCCAACCGCTGTCCAGCTTCTTCCAGTCGCAATACTGTCCGTACTGCGGGCTTTCCTTGAGCAAGCAGCACCAGTTAATGCCATCAAGCCTGTCCCATGCGACATATTTCGCCAAGGAAGGATGTTTCCTGAGAAGCGTCAACACCGAGTGGCCGGGCATCCTTTCCCAATTGCACTTCTCTGCAAATTGCGGTTGCCGTTCCAGAAGATATTCCCAGCCGCAGAATTCCTTGTAGCATTCGTAAGGCAGCAGATTCCACGGACACTTGTCGGCGAACTGCGGCAGTTCGGACAGCAGCCTTACCCACTCGTCGCCGGTGAGTTTCAGCCAGTCGTCCCGTCCACATTGCTCTGTCGTTTCCGGCTTCTCGAGGATGAGGTCCGCCAGTTCCTCGGCGGACAAGTCAGGGTCTATTTCTTTTTTCATTCTTTTCCCCTATTCTTTTCCATAGTTTTCCCAACTTCCCGGCGACCTTCTTCAGCAAAGGTTTGTGCCGCTCCAGCACCTGGGCCTTGAATGCGTCTTCATGGTCCGGGTCTATGTTCTTCAGGCGCATGACGACTTCGAGGAGCGAATACGCCTCGAAACGCCTCCGTTCCGCGAGATACCGCATATGCGCATCGGAGAATTCCTTCACCAGGTTCAAGAAGATTCCGAGGGACTGCAACGGTACGAGCGAACCGTCCTTCGCGATGGCCTTGCTCACGTTCGCCCCGCTTAGCGGACTCCCGCTCACGAAGTACGCAAGTTCATCCTTCCCGCGCCGTAGCCACCATTCGATATATGTGCCTACCGTCGGCTTCACGAGCGCACCGATATAGGCCGCCCCGCTCATGACATTGACCGGCGTCAGGAACATCCTGCTGTCCGCGAATATCCGCTCCCTGTTCTCAAAAATAAAGTGCGCGTAATCCTTGAAAAGGTTACTGTCGAGACGCTGCGCATCCTCATCCGGCCACGCAAACACCGCATCGTCCGGCTTCTCCCTGGGATATCCCTGAAGAACCATGCCGTTCTCTATCGTGAATTGATTGCTGCCGTCCGCAACCGCTTGAGTGACATCAGGCACACGAAACGTTTCTACATTTGCTGCAATCATCTCTCCATCCTTCCTGCAGTCTACATCCTAGTGGTAGCAAACCCTTCCTTTCAGGTCATCCGCCAACCTGCTTTCCAGCACCTGTCTCGTCTTACTCCACATCTTTCTTACTCCTGCCTAAACACTCCTTGGATTTGCCTTTGTGATTTGTGAACAATCTCAAAGTCCTCATTTTGATTAACGCCATCGAGGATGTTTTCTTACACCTTGCCATCTTCACCTTGATTTGCTCAAACAAGTCGCCCGTGGCTATCACCACGTGGCCATCCGCCGCCCGTGCAGAACGCCTGCGTTCACGGATTTTGTGCATTCTGCTTTCTCTTCTCTGTGTATCGCTTGCTTTCATTTACAACGTTTTTCTTTGTTTGCCGTATGGGAATAGTATACGACATTGCCTATAGAATTGTAAAGGGGGGGTCCAAACTGGGTGCAACGAGAAATTTCTGCAAAAACTTCAGAAAGGCGGTTGACAATATGGGTGTTCTTTAGTAATCTAAAGAACATGAAAACACAGCAGCGCCGCAGGGCCGAAATACTGGCAGAAATCGAGAGCATCCCGTACGC
>JAGCTA010000315.1 GCA_017963875.1 Victivallales bacterium
CAAAGACATTTCAGATAAACCATTTTCTTCAGAAATGAGATTGGCGCGTCGAATGGCTTCCAATGCCTTTTGGGTTTTGTCTACATCCAGTTTCATCTGGAATGGAATACCATTCTCCTGAATTAAACGTGCAATGCAAACTCTCAAGTATCCTGGCAAATCAAGTCCCAGACGCTGGCAAATGTCGGATGCTTTGCTTTTCGTTGAATCTTCTACTCTGAATTGAACCAATGTATTAGGCATTTTTATCTCCTTTTGTTTTACAAATGATTATAAAATAATCAAATTGTTTACAATTACAAACAAAAGATAACAGAAAAACTAAAGGTTTCAAAAACTGGAAAACTTCGAATATTATGTTACATTATATAATTTATCCAAAAAACAAAGATTTTTGTATTGTGTCCGCAGCGGGAGCATCCTTCTGGGGTGCCTGCGCTATAACGGAGATTGTGACAAGTCATGACAAATCTGGAACAAAAGCCATACGCTGGAACACGGCTGGTTCGCTACTGCGGCGACATCCTGCATATTGAATTGCAGGTGACGGGTGACGCGGTGAGCGATGGCTTGGCTTTTGTCCGAACCAACCTTGGCGGTGCCGCGCAACAACGGCGTGCGGCAATCAATGCCGTGGAATGCACGAATGCGGAAGCGGATGCCAGCGGTGGCGAATGGCGGGATATTGCCATGGTTTCACAGGGCAATGGGCTTTTTTCATGCGTGCTTCCGCTGACTGAAACAGGCGTGTTTGAGGCAAAGTGCCTATTCCTTCTGGCAGAAGACGCGTTGCCGCAATGGGTTCCAGGTGACAACCTTGTCATCAAAGTCGAACCAGCAAGGACTGTTGCCGAAAATACGATTTACAACGCATTTGTGAGACAATTCGGTCGTTATCGGTCTTCAGTAGGCAGGGGCGAGGAACAAGTTCGAGCGGAGCAACTTCTTGATGGCAACGAATATACTGTCGTTCCGCCGTCGGGCCGATTCCGCGACCTGCGCCGCGAACTGCCATTCATCATGGAGGCGATGGGTTTCAGGTTTATCCAACTTCTTCCAATCCAGCCGCCGCCAATTACCTACGCTCGGATGGGGCGATATGGCAGCCCGTTCGCGCCAACGGACTACTATAGCGTCGATTCATCATTGGCTGAATTCGACAGGAAGGCGACTCCGATGGACCAGTTCAGGGAACTCGTCGATTGCATCCATGCACATGGTGGTGCGTTGTTGCTTGACCTGCCCATCGACCATACGGGCTGGGGAGCGACCTTGCAGGTCCATCATCCAGAGTGGTTTTGCAGAAATGACGACGGAAGTTTCGCCAATCCAGGCGCATGGGGGGTGACATGGGAGGACCTTTGCAAATTGGATTTCTCTCATCGTGAACTCTGGGTGTATCTCGCCGACGTTTTCCTGCATTGGACTGCGCTTGGCGTTGATGGCTTCCGCTGCGATGCGGGTTATATGGTTCCAAAGCCTGTCTGGCAATACATCACGGCGAAGGTTCGCGAGCAGTATCCCGATGCCATTTTCTTTCTGGAAGGGCTCGGCGGCTCTCCTGAGGTGACCAGCGATCTCTTGAGGAACGGCGGCATGAACTGGGCGTACTCAGAGATTTTCCAGCAGTTGGGAGCGGATAACATAAAGGGTTATCTTGCACACTGTTTTGCTGTTTCTGAATCGAATGGCCTGGCTGTGAACTACGCTGAGACGCACGATAACGCGCGCTTGGCGGAAAGAAGCGCGACATGGGCGGCAATGCGCACCACGCTTGCGGCGTTGTCTGCCCCGAGAGGTGCCTTTGGCATTGCCAATGGCGTCGAGTGGCTGGCGACGGAAAAGATCGATGTCCATGGTGCGTCGTCGTTGAATTGGGGGGCAAAGAAGAACCTGATTGAACACATTACGCGCCTGAATGACATTCTTCGGCTTCATCCCGCCTTTGGCAGTGGATGCCAGTGCAGGATTGTGGGTGCAGGCACCGCCGTTGGTATTCTGCGGATGGCAGCGGACTGTTTGGACAATGTCCTCGCCGTTCTCAATGTCGAGGAGCATGAGGGCGCATGGTTCGAGTGGTCGGACGATGATTTCTCAATTGAGAAAGGCTGCGTGATTAATTTGCTGGCCCCCGATGTCCTGCCATGTCTGACTAAGACGGAGCATGGTCGCTGGCATTTGGAGTTGGCTGCGGGAGAGGCTGTCTGTCTGGCACGGCACTGCTTGGACTATTACGGAACAAAACGCCTGAATTCCATTGAGTTGCAGTCACTTCGAGAAATGGTGCTGTCAGCGGTCGTCGCCGTCCGCGGTTGCTCTGATATTTCTGATATGGATGTCGAGGCAATGACTCGGATGCTTTCGACGAATGCCTGCGCATTTCTCCGTGACCTTTTTGAAAAAGACTATCTTCCTATAGTCGAATGGGTTCCAGGCCGTGATGAACGCAGAGTCGTTCCGGTTCCACCGAATCATTTCCTGCTGGTGCATAGCCAGACGAGATTCCGTTTATGCCTCATGGAAGGACATCGTTGCCTCGCCTGCCGCCTGTCTGTGCCACAAGACGATGGCGGACAATGTATCCTGCTGCCTCCATTGGATTTGGAAGATTTTGAACAACCGAGAGATGTTATTGTCAGGATTGAGGAATTTGCACATGAGAAGGCAATAATCCACACTGGAAATGTTTTGTTGTTGCCCAAGGCATCGAAATGCGTTCTTTCATTGGGATTGTCGCTGGACGGCTCTGAAAGCACCATGACGCGCGACACTCGGGGACTCTGCTCCAATCGCAGGGGAAGTTATGCCCTTGCCAGAGCCAGATGGGGTGAATTGGACAGCAAGTATGATGCGCTTCTGGCGGCAAGTCTTGATGAAAATTGCCCAGGGGAACGCATTGTCGCTCTGTCGCGTTTTCGCGCCTGGGTTGTTCATCATGGCTTCATCGCGGAACTGGCACCTGATTGTCAGACGCGTTTCGAGGCAAACTATGAGAATTGTCTGCGCTGGACCTTCGAGCCGAAGGTCACATGCGGTCGAATCGGTAAGATTACGGCCACATTCCACCTTGATAATGAGACGAATTGCGGGACCATGGTTTTCCATCGTCAACATGGGACAGACCGTTTCAAGGCCTTGGAGGACAGCGACGAATTTACCCTGATTGTCAGACCAGAAGTGGATTGGAGAGTCAACCACGAGACAACGTCCGCGCATTGCGGCGCTGAAACGGAGTTCAGAAACTGCATGACTGCAGGCGAGTGCGGTTTCCGCTTTGCTCCTTGGGGCGTCAGTGGGCTGTTGATGGAGGCTTCGGATGGTTCTTTCATGGTAGAGTCAGAGTGGATTTATCGTCATCGGCTCCAAGAGGATGCGGAGCGTGCGTTGCCTTCAGAGACTGATTTGTTCAGCCCCGGGTATTTTAAAGTCGAAATGCACGGCGGCGATTCTTTTGAATTGTCGTTTGGAATTGGAAGTATCTCGTTGAATCAGAAGAATTTGATGAATATAGATCTTCCAGCCGAACTGCCGTTGGGCGAATGCCTGAAGGCGGCGATGGAATGCTATGTGGCCAACAGGGACGATGGAAAGACGATCATCGCGGGCTTCCCATGGTTTCTTGACTGGGGGCGGGATACGCTGATTTGTCTGCGCGGATTGATCGCTGCAGGGCGTCATCAGGTTGTGCGGGATATCATTCGGTCGTTTGCGTCTTTTGAGCAGGAGGGCACTATTCCGAATATGATCCGAGGCAATGACAGCGGCGACAGGGCGACCTCTGATGCTCCTCTGTGGCTGTTCGTCGCAGTATTGGAACTTATGAAGGAATTAGGAGAAAAAGGCACGGATTTGCTGGTCATGGACTGCAATGGTCGGACGTTGCTGGAAATCATGTCCTCCATCGTCGGTCATTATCATTCGTCACTTCCAAATGGCATTCTGTGCGACCAGGATTCGGGGCTTGTCTATAGCCCGTCTCATTTCACCTGGATGGATACGAACTATCCA
>JAGCTA010000316.1 GCA_017963875.1 Victivallales bacterium
ATCGCCTCTGGAGATTCTTCATGGCGTTCAAATATAGCAGAGAAATATTGCGTACCGAGGTTCAAGCTATTTTCTAGTCAGAGAATGAGTTAAAAATCCGTCCAAGTGCTCCACCATTCAGACACATCCAGGCCCGTGGGGTACAGGTAACTCCACGGGCCTGATTGTTTCTCCTTAACTCCCTCAAACCAGCCGAGTTAGCGGCTTCTCTCTCCATTCTCTCCCCGCACTAAAGAGAAGCGATAACCTCTCCAAAAATCCGTTTTTTCAACGCGGGTACTCACTCCTTTTCTCTGCCATCCAGTACCCAGGTACAGAGACATATTTCTGGCTTAACACCCTCAAAATAGACGAGTTATGCGTTTTGGGATTAGAGAAAGTTGTCACCTACGGAGATATGGTCATTTGTTCGGTGTGAACTTTGAACACTCTCGGGTACTGGCTCTTTTCTCTCCATCGCCGTTAATATGCTCAAATATATAGAGTTAGCCCCAGTACCAGCGATTTGTCACCTACGGACGCAACCTGCATTTGGGGAGTGGAACTGCAGGTACTGGATTGGAGATTTGAAAAAAAGAGAATCCTCCCCGGATTGATAGGCACTTGCAAGCCAGCCACCCGTGGGAGGATTCTCCCAAAACATTAGCCTTTCCTTGTGTTTCAATATCATTCGAATCATTACTTTATGTCGATTCCTTTTTTTGTTTTATGTTTTCCTTATGTAAATCACCAACAAGCTTACAACCGGCAGTAATGACAATACCAGCCAAGGAAAGCCCCCCAAGCCACATCTTGGTTTTTTTGTCATTCCAATCTTCAAAAAGTGATTTGACTAACGCATCCATGCTTTTATTTCCTTTTTGTAATGAGAAAAACTAAAAATCTATGTAATTATTTTGATGAAGAAATTGATCGCGTAGTATTCCTATACCTCTAGCTCCCCATGAGAACAATCTTGAAATTCCATAAAAGATTTCTCGGCGAAAACGCAATATACAGAAAATTAAGACATAGGAAACTACAAAAATAAAGATTAAAGCCAATAATTCCTTCCAGAATAATAAAAGGAAAATACCCAGTAATCCATATCCCAAGTTACGATATTGAGTATTTGAGTAATAAAGTTGTGTCGACGAGTGACTGATGCATCCAATTTTCGCCATTGGGACACCCAAAATTATCAGCAGTAGTTTTTAACTGCGTCATATAACTCCTGCTGCTCCGCCGTCATCTTCAGTATGATTCTGGTGGTGGAGTTGTTGGCCAATTCACAAGTCAAGGCGTACATGTTTCTTGTCACCTCCTGAGCCCTGTAGACCGTCAAGGAGCTTTTGCTTTTCCTGAGACGCCTGTCCAGCTCAAGCAGTATCGCATAGGCTGTGAAGCATATGCACATGTGCCCCTCTATGCGGTTTCGCAGCCGGTGGTATATCGGCCTTGCCGCAAGGTCGCATTTGTTCAATCTGAACGCCCTCTCAATGTACCATAGATTCCCGTAGTTCTCTATGATTTTCTCCTTCGGCAACTCCGTGTTGGTCACATATCCCTTTATGCCGTCCCACAAGGCATCGGCATTGAACTCAACATCATCAATTTGATGTTCCTCGTAGATGACTTTAGAGATGCTCATACTTGCCATTCTCCTCTTGTTCACAAATTGTCATCATTGCTTGTAATTCTGGAGAAAACTCAACTGCCGGACTGCAATTGAACATCCGTTTGTCACCAAAAACTGTGAGTAATTTTTTCTGGCGACTCAAAGCCACACACAAAAGATTTCTTGACGCATTTTCCGAACTGTTAGTGCAAATACGACCATGAGAATTCACTAACAAAGGTGCGGACATGCGTTTTCGGTGCTTTCGGACGAGGAGACAACCTCTTTTGTCAGTGTCGGAGCAGACAATACCTGCAGACAATTGACCATGACTATACATCTAGCCAAGGGTTGGATCTTTTCTCTGAAGATGCTACAGTTCCCATCTTATGGTCAAATGGTGATGCTACGAACGGTTATTAGAGAAAAAAAGGCCGAAAATGATTTCTATCCAATAAGGTTGGACGCAGGCATAGAGGAGAACTGGAACCCATTTGTTTCTCCTAATCTTATCCTTCATTGTTTCTCAAGACGTTTTTGAAGCGCATTAAGAAACACCGTGGCGGCTGGCGAGAAGAACTGTCCCTTCTTCCATACAATGTCCAGAGCAGACTCCAGCTTCGGGACAAACGGGCGAAAGACCAGCCCGGACTTCACGCCGATCGGAACCAGCTTATCCAGCGTCACAGCGCAGCCGACGCCTGAACGAACAAGCAGAGCCGCATTGAATATAAGATTATAGGTGGCGGCGATGTTAAGTTCGGTCACGGGTTTTCCAAGCCACTCAAGGCAGGGATTCTCTGTAGTTCCATACTGGAGCACCTGCCGAGAGATAATCAGTGGAATGCCATTCAGGTCATCGGGTGATATTCCCTTCTTCTCAGCCAGAGGATGGCCGACTGGCATCAACAGCCCCCAGACATCCCTGTAGGGCAGCGCAAGCGCATCGTATTTCGAGATATCGACTGGCTGGATGAGCACGCCGAAATCAAGTGTCCCGCGGTCCAGGCGCTCCATGACCTCCTCCGCATTACCGCTGTGCAGATGAAAACGGATGCCAGAATGCCTGTCCCGTACATCGCGAACGGCATCCGCCAGAAGCGACATCGCCTCGCTCTCACCGCCACCGATATAGACGTCACCCGCTATCCTATGCTTCGCACTGAAGTCGGAACGCGTCTTGTCAACAATCGTCATGATCTCCTCCGCCCGCTGGCGCAGCAGCATTCCCTCTGCGGTCAGCGAAACGCTGTGGCTGCCACGGATGAACAGTCGTTGGTCAAGTTCGTCCTCAAGATCCTTCAGCTGGCGGGAAAGCGTCGGCTGGGTGACATGCAGACGGTGCGCTGCACCCGTGACGCTTTTCTCACGCGCCACTGCCAGAAAGTAATTCAACACTCTAAGTTCCATATATGCGCTCCTTGTTTCAATGGACATAGCGATACTATATACCTCATGATATGCTTTTCAAGCATGAAAGACTATAAAAACAAAGTATTTGCTATTTCATCCATTCGCAATATATTAATTCGCGTTAAAAAAAGCGGGAATGTGACGATGTTTCCGCGCTTGTCAATCCAACGATGCGACGGCATCCATCCCAAGGGAAACCCATGAAAAAAACGCTGATTTTGCCTTTCGCCGTCCTCGTTTTGGCAGCCACAGGCTGCTGCAATCTAAAAAACACATGCAAGGAGTGCCCGTCCATGAAAAACATCGAACTCACCAAGAAATGGGACAAGATCTTCCCCCTAAGCGACCAAGTGGAACACAGAAAAGTCACTTTCCACAACCGCTTCGGCATCACGCTGGCGGCGGATGTCTATAAACCAAAGAACGCAACAGGCAGACTCGCGGCCATCGCCGTGTCAGGCCCGTTCGGGGCGGTCAAAGAGCAGTCGTCAGGCATCTATGCGCAGGAACTTGCGAAACGCGGCTTCCTCGCCATCGCCTTCGACCCGTCCTTCACAGGCGAAAGCAGCGGACAACCACGCTATGTTGCCTCGCCCGACATCAATACGGAGGATTTCCAGGCAGCCGTCGATTATCTCATCTCCCGCGAGGACGTGGATGCAAACAAGATTGGCATCTGCGGCATCTGTGGCTGGGGTGGCATGGCCATCAACGCAGCCGCCATCGACACCCGTGTGAAGGCTACCGTCGCCTCCACGATGTATGACATGACCCGCGTCACTGCCAATGGCTACTTCGATCAGGAGGACACCGCTGCCAAGCGCCACGAGAAGCGTGTTGCTATGAATGAACAGCGCAATGAGGACTTCCGCAACGGAACCTACAAGCTGGGCGGCGGCGTGGTCGATCCGCTTCCTGCGGATGCACCGCAGTTCGTCAAGGACTACTACGACCACTACAAGACCCCGCGCGGCTACCACCCACGCTCCCTGAACTCAAACGGCGGCTGGAACATCACCTCGGGCCTCTCCTTCCTTAATGCGAAACTGCTGGCGTATGCGGATGAAATCGAAAGTGCGGTGATGGTCGTCCACGGCGAGAAGGCTCATTCGCGCTACTTCGGCGAGACCGCCTTCAAGATGCTCAAGGGGGACAACAAGGAACTGGTCATCGTCCCTGGCGCGAGCCATTGCGACCTCTATGACCAACTGGACGTCATCCCTTTCGACAAAATCGAGGCATTCTACCGCAAACACCTAGGCGTTGCTGAAAAATGAACATACTTGTCCTTAACGGAAGCCCTCGTCCGAAGGGCTGCACAAGACAGATGGTGGCCGCCTTCCAGGCAGGCGCGGAGGCCGCAGGCCATCATGTGGACGTGGTTGATGCCTGCCGCAAGGAGATCCATGGATGCCTTGCTTGTGAGTACTGCCACGGCAAGGGCAAGGGAGCCTGCGTCCAGAAGGACGACATGCAAGAAGTCCATGCCATTTTGCGCGAGGCCGACATGCTGGTCATTGCCTCTCCCATCTACTACCACGGTCTTTCCGGCCAGCTCAAGTGCGCCATCGACCGCCTCTACGCAGTCGCCTATCCCAGCAAGCCTGAAAGGCTGCGCAAGGTGACGATTTTCCTGAGTTCTGGCGATGCAGACATGTATGAAGGCGCATTGTTCTCATACCGCGGCGACTTTCTGGACTACCTTGACCTCGAGGACATGGGTGTCTTCACTGTGCATGGCGGGAAGGTGGATGAACGGCTGGAGGAGCTACGTAACTTCGGCAGGAGGCTCTCTTGAATGGAAGCGCATTTGCCAAATTTGCATTTCACCGCCACATTTGCGCTATGCCTGGCGTCGTTCGTCATGGTTGCCTGCACACGACGGACAGAGACGAAAATAGAGACTCAGCAAAGGAAAACTACAACAGAAATACAGGAGGACGGTGTGATGAAAATGCATGGCACAATGGCTCTTGTCATCGGCGATGCACATTTTACCGTCTTTCTTGCCGACACCGAAGCGGCGCGTGAACTGGCCGCTCGTCTGCCTATCCGCCTTGAGATGAATGAACTTAACGGCAATGAAAAGTATGCCAGTCTTGGCGAGCCTCTTCATGCAAAGGCGGAAAAAGTTCACCGAATCGAAGCTGGCGACGTGATGCTTTGGGGAAGCGACTGCCTGGTCGTATTCTACAAGTCCTTCGACACCCCTTACCCATACACACGCATCGGCCACATCGCCGAACCACTGGAGCTGGCAAAGGCTGTCGGCAAGGGCGATGTCATCGTCTCCATTCTTCCGCAGGCGATACAGGAATAAACACGAATTGATGCCGTCGGCAATCTTTGTCTAGTGTGGTGTGTCGTAAATACGTTAGGAGTTCCGCAGGCATTTTGCAGGAAATCCTCCGTGGATGCGAACGCACATAGTGACTAGGGAAGGAAGCATCCGCGAAGGAGTTGCGCAAAAGGGCGCGGAAATGCAATGGATTTACGACACACCACACTAGTAGTCTGTTGCAATTGAAACCAGACAAAATCCGCCATTGCGCGGCATCTTCAGGCGAACGCTCGACTTGCATACGAGTGTATGCGCGTCTCGCGTTCATCCTGAATCTGCTCGCGCACTGACTGTCTTTTGTCTGGTTTCAATTGCATCAGACTACTAGAACTCGGCAGCCGCCGTGAAGGTCCCTTCTGAGACGTCCACGCCAATCCACGGAGGCGTGGACTCCATGCAATTTGCCTGTTCAGTCATTGCCTTTTCAACTTTTGATGCTAGATTAGAGGTTGTGTCCGCAGACCACTCTTGCAGATGCGTGCTTCATGCACATGGTAATGTTCGGTCTTCGGCAAGCACGGTAGCGGGGGATGGCGCGCAACCTACGGGACGTACTTCAAGTACAAAGGGGCGAAAGCGCTGCCATCCCCCGTGTCTTCCAGAGAGCGACCCCCGGAAGGCATTATACCGTATATCAAGTCGCCGTTTTGTCAACTCCAGGCAACCTGCGACAGGATACCAAAGAAAAGGAAATGAAAAATGCGTGAGCATCGCCCCCGATGAATAGATAAAATACAAGGAACAATGTTGAGATATTGCCGCGAGAAGAAATCCAAAATAGTTTGACAAACTGAGAGACAAGCCATGAAACTTGAAGTCATACCAGGAGAGTTTTCCATCTGCAAGGTCGCCGGCTATGACGGCATGGACCTTGGGCTGCCATTCGTCTTCACGGGAAGCACTGATGAGGAGAAATCCCTGGTCTGCCCAACCGCACTCGTGCCGCAGGGCACATTGGCGCGTGAGGACGGCTGGCGGGCATTCCGCATCGTCGGCGTCCTCGACTTCTCCCTCATCGGCATTCTTGCGAAAATATCAGCCTGCCTGGCAGGCAAGGGCATCGGCATCTTCGCCGTGTCCACGTTCAACACCGACTACATCCTCACACGCGCAACTGATTTCAATCGTGCACTTGTGGCTCTGCTGGAGAATGGCTGCCAAATCAATGAACAAGCCGTTCCTGAAGGTGTGAAAACAAACCAAGTCCAATGAAGACCAAGTAGGATTATGAACACCCCCATATCAGAAAAGGAAATCCGTGATGCACTGGTGAAGGCGCGACAGACGCCGTTCGGCTTCGCCAAAATCGAACTCGGCACTTCGCCAAGCCGCTTCGTGATGTGCTGCCAGCCTATTCCGTCCCCAATCCAGTGGCATCCGGAATGGGAGCTCATCTCAATGATAAGCGGCAAGGTCGAGGTCGTCCTTTTCGACGGCAATCTCACCGAGACGGAGCGCCATCTGCTGGATGCGTCAAATCCCGTTTTCGAGATTCCAGGCGATACCGTCCATTCCGTCACCGCTGTCACGGAGGCGGTCTTCCTCGAAGTCAAGCCAGGCGAAAGCAGACCACTTTTTTTCAGCAAGAGATAAGGCAGAAAAATGATAAAAATGACCATACACAGACTGGCATGCCCGCTATTTACGACCATCATGCTTATGCTCACATCATGCTCAATTACATCGCGGACGCCCGCCGAACGAGGCATCCGTAACGTCACAGCCATCGCCGAATCATTCGGAGACGGAGAGAAAGTCTCGACCGTCATCGTCGAATACACAGTGGAACTCGATGCCTCATCAGTAACGCCTGAATGCTTTTCCGTGGAAGGCCGCAAAGTCGTTTCCGCGAATACGCATTTCCGCGCGGAGAAGACGAAAGAGTCCCGCACAGGACGCTTCGTCGTCCTTGGGCTGGCATACGAGAACAAATGGGAGGCTGCGGGCGCGAATCTCTTCGCGGGGCCACGCCATGATGCCACAAGGAACGGAGGCACAAGACAAGGGGCGGGCAACGGCCCGCGTTTCGATGACGACGGGAAACCCGTCGATTTGAGCGTGTCCGTCATTCAGACGGCAGACATCCGCGCCGCCGATGGGACCATCCTTCCCGCCAGCAATAGGCGGCACGCATCGACCGCCGCCACAGAACTGGTCATAAAGGATTTCCAAAAGCGCTATTTCACAGACGCGGAGACGGGAATCACCCTTCCGTATTTCGTATTTCTTCCCGCGGGATACGATGCTTCAAAGAAGTATCCAATGGTGTTCTTTATCCCCGATGCCAGCGCAGACACCTCCATCGAGACCGCCACGCTCACGCAGGGGAATGGCGCGACCGTCTGGGCTACGCCCGAAGAACAGGCGAAGCATCCCGCCATCGTCGTCGCCGTACAGTATCCATATTCTGTGGTAAAGGAATACGGAGCCATGACGCTGGACGACCACGCCTGGACAAAGGGGCTCACGGCGGTGGACAGCCTCCTGCACCACCTCGTCGAAAGTCTGGCAGTTGACAAGGACCGCGTCTATGGCACGGGGCAGTCGCAGGGCTGCATGGCCAACATCGCCATCAGCGACCGCCACCCGCTCCTTTTCGCCGCGCAGTATCTGGTGGCAGGACAGTGGGATGTCGCGGAGATGGCTGCGATGAAGGACAAGAAGCTGTGGATTCTCGTCTGCGAGGGGGACGCAAAGGCCTATCCAGCCATGTGCAATGCAGTGGAGCTGTGGAAGTCGCTGGGCGCGAAAGCAGTCAAGGGGGATGCCTTCTGGAATCCCAAAGCCTCACGCGAAGAGATGGCGGAGAACGTCCGCGCCATGCTGGCCATGGACGCCGACATCCGCATGAACGTCTTTGCGGGCGGAAGCCACATGTACACATGGAGCCTGGCCTACGACATAGAGGGCATCCGCGACTGGTTGTTCGCACAATCGAGAGCCATGCAAAGGAACGACTGATGGAAACTCCTTGCAAGAGAGGTGACAAGACATACAGACTAGCAAAGGCAAACCAATTGAGCACACTCAAGAGTCGATGCGCAGATTCGAGAAATGCATCAATTCCAACGACCTCAAGCCACTAGCAGCTTTTTATCCTGTCGTTCTCTTGGTTCTCTGAAGAAAACAAAAACTCTCAAAAAGCCGAAGATTATTCGCAAGTTCTCAAGGCTTTTCTCTGTGGAAAAGTTGTAAAATAAGGCAAATTGTTCTTCTACAGAATTTCATTTACCGGCCTATGGAAAGTTCTTCCTTCGGCCTGAGTACAGAAGGCGGCAAAAAAACAATCTAGTTGAAGAAGTACAAGCCTGAGCAAAAGGCTCTGGAAGTCTATTCCTGCGATGAGAAGACCGATGAAGACAGTTTCTTTGACGAGCCCCCGCTGTCGTTTCCTCTGATTGCCAGTTCATCAGGCTTGACATCGCATTGCAGATGGAGAATCTTCACTCCTGCCTTGACCGCCGCATTCAAAGCCTCGCCAAACTCTGGGTGCGTTGTCATGTTGGGAAGCACTTTTTTCACACTTGGCATCGCGATGACAAACGCGATGAAGCACTCGTAGCCTTCCTCCACCGCCTTCATCAGTTCATGCAGATGCTTGACGCCGCGCTCTGTCGGCGCATCGGGGAAATATCCAATCCCGTCAATTTCAAGAGTGCATCCCTTGACCTCGAAGAATACCCTGCGACGACCGCATTCTAGATAGAAGTCCACTCTGGAATCGCCGTATGAATATTCAGGCTTCAGCATCGTGATGTTCTGGAAAACCTGCTGTCCTGATTCCAGCCATTCCTTCACGACTGCATTCGGAGCCTGGCTGTCGATGTTGACCCAGCCGAGACTCTTCTTATACACCGAAACCAGATCGTATTTCGTCTTGCGCGAGGGATTGACCGAGACGTCAAGCGTCACCTCTGCCCCAGGCAGAAGCAGTTCCTTGCATCGTCCCGTGTTCTTGACGTGGACGGTTTCAACGCTGCCTCCAATCTCCACATGGGCGACGAAGCGGTTTGGACGGTCGATGAACCTGCCAGTTTTCGTGTTTTCGTACCTCATTCCCTATGTGTCCCAGATTCAGGTCTGCCTTTTGAGAAAAAACGTGGTCTCTATCCATCTATTTGGATTGGGAAAAGTATTTCCGACAATAATCCAATATGGCCTCGCGGTACTTTTTTGTGCAGTCGGGATCTTCGCAGAGAAAGTGGCCAGAATGCGGATAGATGATGAAAACGTGAGGGACATTGTGCTCTTCAAATGCCTTGCGAAGTTTTTCCGCATGGGGCGTGGGGACCAGGGGGTCTTTTCCACCATATGCGGCGATAGTCGGAACCGTGTTTCCGTTGACCAGCAGCGCGGGCGAGATGGATTTGACGGCTTCGTACTTTGTCCCGTCTTCATATTCCTCCCTGGACATTTCAATCCCCGCCCCCGCCTTGGTCAAACCGAACGACAAATCTGGATGGTCAGGCCAGGCGCCCTGCTGAAAGAAAGACGGCCCGACCTGCTGGAACACGAAGGAGATTGGAACGGGAGAGTTGTCTGCTCGTGAATAGGCGTATAGCATCGCCAGATGTCCTCCAGCCGAAATGCCTGACAGGGCAACAGCCTTGATCGGATGGCGATTGGCCTTTGCAGTGTCACGCAAATGCTCGAGACATTTCCCTATGTCGTCCAGTATGGTGAAGAAGGACATTTTAGCCCCCTCTTTGAACAGTGTGTATTCCATGGTCGCCGTCACATAGCCTTGTTTGGCAAAGCGTCTGCAGGCGAACATCATATCCTCCTTTTTCCCGCTTTTCCATGCCCCTCCATGTATGAAAAGCATTGCGCCGACAGGCGTGTCCTTTTCAGCAGAGGAGGTTGGCAGGTACAAATCGTATTTTAAATTTTTCTCCGAATCATACACGATATTGGTGAGAACCGTGCCGTCGCCGTCATTCCAGTCCTCAATAAAGTCGGCGTTTCTCAGTTTCCTGTGGATGACAAGAGCTGTGGTGATGCAGCCTGAACTGACCAGCAGGAACGCAATGCAAATCAGCAGCTTCCAATGATTCCTGAGAAAACAACAAGGCTTTTTCATCTTAATTCCTTTTTATTCCTTCAGAATGCAAAACATGGTCGTGGGAAAACAGGAACTGTGTCAATTGGACGGCAAAACGCCGATGCCCTGCAGTATTCCCGCGATTCCAGTCGCCGCCACATCGCCGACAATCCTGCCCTCTGCATCAAACGTGTAGAAATTCATGACAGTCGTCGAGAACTTCCTGCCGTTTGGCTGAAGACCTGCAAACGGCATGTCGCCACAGAATGTGCCGGAGCACTGCCACTGTACAGCGACGGTGGTCTCGTCGGCCACCATTTTCTCAAGCCTCCATTGCACGTCTGGAAAGCTCCGCCGCATGAACTCCACGACGCTCAGGTAGCCACTTGCCCCATGGAGCGGAGTTGGCGAAACTGGCGTCATGAAAGACGCCGACGGAGATATCAATTCCTCGCCCAGCCTGAGGTCGTTAGTGTTGATGCATTTCTCGAATCTGCGCATAGCCTCGCGGTTGCGCTCAATTGTCCTTTCGTCAATCATTGCCGTTGTTCCTTTTGCCTATCTGCCCACCGCCTCCACATCTTCCACCGCCCCGATTTCATCCACGGAATTTACCGCCTGCCATGGTCTTGGGCGCATATTGCATCTGTGTTGAGTCGCTGTAAACAGGTAGATTCCCTTTTTATGCCTGGAGCTGAATCCCCAAATGCTTGTTCATAGTTGTCCCGTTGTTGTACGATATTTGCCCGGGGAGCGCCTAATCCTCCGGACAAGGGTCGGGAAGCCCGATATGCCTGAAATACAGATGCCCCCAGTCGCTCATGGCATCGACCACTGGGACGATGGACTGTCCGAGCTGCGTAAGCGAGTATTCAGTCTTTGGCGGAATCACTGGAAAGAGCCTTCGGTTCACAATGCCATCGGCCTCCAGTTCCCGCAACTGCTGGCTGAGCATCTTCGCTGTCGCCTGCGGTATGGCTTTCTGAATCTCGTTGAAGCGCATTACTCCCGCCTCCTTAAGATGCCATACGATAATCGCCTTGTACTTTCCGCCCAGCACACCAAGAGTCGCCTCGACCGAGCAGTGCCAATTCATTGCCTTTTGTGTGTCCATGCCCTTGCATACCCAGAGAATCCAGTGTTGTTATTTATAACTAATATACTGCTCTTTTCAGCTTTTTCAAACCAATTGGGAATATAGTTACTTATTAGGTAATATAGAACATAATTGTTACTACTATATTTTTATAAATATACTTGACATTTATAAAATAGAGATGATATTAATAGTAAAAACAATTGGTAATTCCATCTGGCGAAATCCATTGGTGGAACAGACCGCCAATTTCACCATGAAGTAAAGATTGTGAAAATCATCGTTGTCATCATAACCATCGTAGCCGTCCTGCTTGTCGTACTTGCAGGGTGCAGAATGTTTTCAAGACGCCGCGAAGTAGCTTCGATAGCCTTCAAGGGCAAAGTGCCTGGCAAGGTGGCCGTGGTCTTCTATTCGCAGTCAAAAGTCCATAACACCGCGCTGGTCGCCCAATGGATTCAGAAGCATGTCGGAGGCGAGCTGGTAGAGGTTATTCCCGTGTCCCCATATCCCGACTCCTATTCCGACACCATCAAGGAAGCCAACCGTGAACGGAGGGATGGGAGTCCACGGGAAATTCAGCCTGTTTTCCTTCCTGCGGACTGCGAAGTGGTCTTCATTGGCTCACCAATCTGGTACGGCACATTCGCGCCGCCAATCGCCACGTTCCTGAAAGGCAATCCGCTTGCAGGCAAGACAGTAGTGCCCGTCTGTACGCACGGTGGCGGGGGCGCGGGAACTTTCGAGCAGGATGTCCGTGCCGCCTGCCCTGAAGCAAATGTGCTGCAGGGATTCACGGCACGCGGATCGAACCAGATTGAGCGGCGTCTCGGCCGCGGTGTGGCTGCTCATCACACAGAGGACGATGTCATTTCATGGCTCAACAGCCTTTTTTGAGTCTGTTGCTTTCATCCTCTGTCATGCCAACCCAAAAACAAACAACAAGGAACAAGTGAGAATGAAAAAGAATCTAGGAGTGGTTCAGGCGGTTTTCCCGATGCCAGTGCTGATGGTGGCCGCATACGATGAAACTGGCAAGGTCAATGTCATGAACGCTGCCTGGGGGATGATCTGCAATTCGGACCGCATAGCGCTTTTCATCGACGAGGTGCACAAGACCACCCAGAACCTGCTTAAGAGCAAGGCGTTCACCGTGAGCGTCGCAGACCGTGCCCACATGGACGTGGCCGACTTCTTCGGCATTGCATCAGGGAACAAGATGCCTGACAAGTTCGAGCGCACGGGGTACACGGCGGTCAGGAGCACCTTCGTGAACGCCCCCGTCATAGAGGAATTCCCCGTGGTCATGGAATGCGAACTTGCAGAAGTCGTGCAAAACGACAGCTTCTATTGCATTGTTGGAAAAATAGTGAACACGGCGGCTGAGGAGTCTGTTCTGGATGGGAAGGGAAAAGTCGATCCATCAAAAGTGGATGCGCTTATCTTCGATCAATTCCAGCATGGGTACTATGCTGTCGGCGAGAAGGTTGGCAAAGCCTGGAACGCCGGTGCATCGCTGATGAAAAAGGACTCGTGAATCGGTCAAGGCGGACGCTTGGCAGCCTTGACCAAGGCAATTGCCTCCATGACTTCCGCTGTTCATGCCTCTTGGACGCGCTTTCCAGTGGCATGATACTGCATCAAGAGCACATCTCCTGCACAAGCGTCCATCGGGGGATGCAGCAGGCCTTTCGGCGAAGGTGAGACTGCCATGCGGATGATCTTCTCCCCCCGACTCTCTTCCGCCACAACAAGGTTGGTCGCCAGCTGGTCAAGCCGCCTGTTCGCCCACTCCACCGAAGTGCAGAAGGATTTCAGGTCAATGGCAATGTAGGAGCGGGCGGGCATGGTGGATGTCATACAGACGAAACTTCCGTCTTTCCGTTGTGCCGTATCTTTGGCTCTGCATGCTCTTCTTTAATGGATTCTTCAAGTTGGGCAAGCTGGTGTTTATGTGTATGATTCTCCATACTCATGCAATGATTATGAACATGGCTGTGTACAACGGTATGTTCGTGAAAGGTACCGTCATGATAATGCGAGAAAATATGCGAATGCAGATGGGTATGGTGTTTTATTAGTGTGTCGAAAACAACCAGCACCGCTCCAACGGCCATTATGGCAAGAGCTGCAAGGAACATCCATGATAGTCCATCTCCGAGAATCACAAATGAAAGCAATGCTCCTGCGAATGGTGCGATAGCGTAGTATGCGCTTGTTTTTGCCGCACCTAGCGTATTCTGTGCACGAACATAGAGGAAAATACTGAGTCCGTATGCCACGAAGCCAAGAATCATTGCTTCGCAGATATGGGCGGGGTTAGGCATCGGTTCCCGTTTTGCAAATGCAATTGCCAGCGCCCCAAGTCCGGAAAACACCCCTTTGAGTATAACGATTTCGTATGTGCTTTTGGATGATATGCGCCGTGTACAATTGTTTTCAAAACCCCAGCAGACCGTTGCAAGCAGAACAAACAGCGAACCGTATGAGAACTGGAGACTTTCACCGCCATCAAAAGAGAGGATTGCGCTGGCGGTGGTGATTAACGCAATCGCTGTCCAAAGTCGGAAGGAAACCGCCTCTTTGAAGAGAAACAGCGCGACCACGGCAGTGGCAACGATTTCAAAGTTGCCGAGGAGAGAGGCATTTGCCGGCGAACCATGCTGGATGCCGAGCATCAGCAGGGTTGGCGCGGCAATGTCAAGAATGATCATGCCGATGACAAACGGCATATCACGACGCGAAAGCGGCATGGAGTTTTCTCGTCCGCACGCCTTGAACAGCGCCATTATCCCAACGCCGAGCCCCGCGCCAAGATACAGCAACGCAGCCATCGTGGTCGGCCCGACCGAATCGAGCAGAAGTTTTGAGAGCGGGATATTGACTGCGTAGAACAGCGCTGCCAGAAATGCGCAGAGTATTGCTTTCATTATTGCCGTCTCCAACTTCACAGAAATCTTAAGTCGCTGTTTTTCATATAATAATCCGTCGCCATTTAGTGTTTTCAGTTCTTAACACTTTTGGAGCGATTATAAAGAAAGAACAGTCCCAAAGTCATGCAAACTGGAAATATCGTTGCCGCAAACAACCCGTTTTTCAGGTTTTCGCTTGTGGCTTCTGCCACTTTTCCGACTAAAACAGGACCTGCAGTCGCACCAAGATCTCCTGCCAATGCTAAAAAAGCAAACATAGCAGTTCCTCCCGCAGGACATTTCCGTGAAGAAAGACTGATTGTTCCAGGCCACATAATTCCCACTGCAAGACCGCAAAGCGCGCACCCGCTCAATCCAAGTATTGCCCAAGATGCCAGAGATGATAATAAATAACATACAGCTGCAAAAATGAGTATTTTCACGCTTGAGAGCCACCGTTTTCACGCTTCAGAGCCACCCAGTTTGTGTATTATCACGCTTTAGAGCCACCACTAAATATAGTGTGTCTATTTCTATTTGCAATTCATCTTATTTGTCTTATTGACGGCAAGGATTCGTCGATTTCCTCTTTTCTGCGCCACGGCATGGGTTACCATGGCGTTTTCGGCATTTGTCAAATCGGCTTTCACGGCATAAAGCGCATTTGAACCTTGCCGCACTGCGTGCGAACGCTCCGCTCAAGGTTCAAATGCTGTTTATTCCATGACCGATATTGACAAATGCCCGGAAAACGCCGTGCGGGTCGTCATGCCGTGGCTTCGAAAGGGGAAATCTCCTCCAACACTCCTGGCCTGGCAAACAGCCGGGAAAGGAGATTTCCGCAAGCCTGACTGAAACCATGTCTCAATCCACATCTAGTGTGTGGTATGCTCTCAAGACTGAAAAACACGGGGTGGCTCTGAAGCGTGAAAACGGTGGCTCCGAAGTGTGAAAATATTCAGCTTTAGCCAAGGAGGACTTACTTTTTCCGCGAAAACTCCCTAAAAATTGGCGACTTACGGCTTTTTTTCCCGCCGTTCTCTTGGTTCTCTGGAGAAAGCAAAAACCTCCCCAAAAGCCGAAGATTTTACGCAAGTCCTCAACTCTTTTCTCTGCCTTTCAGAACTTGAGTCTCCCCTCTTTCACGCATTTAAGATGCAGTAAATAAGGGTTTTATGAAAAAATTGAGAAGAAAAAGTTCCAAACTACGGAATGAAAGCCGTTTCGCATTGGATCAGGTATCCATTGTCTGTTCGATGCGTGACTGAACTTGCAGACGCATGAAAAATCCTGCGAGGAGTCCAAACAGCGCGCCTCCAAGATGTGCGCCAAATGCGATGCCCCCCTCCAGTGAGAACGTCATCAGCGCCATGGCGGCCTGGTAGAGAATCCAGAGCGTGAATGCTCCCCATGCAGAAATCCTTATCCAACGGAAAAAAAGACACCAGCGAAGGAGAAGGCAGATGTGGACTTTTGGGAAAAAGACAGCATAAGCCGCAATGATCCCTGAGATGAATCCGCTGGCGCCAATGCAAGGAGTCTGGGACTCTGGAGATAGTGCGTAGTGAAGCAGGTTCGCGGATAATCCCGACAGCAGAATTATTCCAAGATACTTGAATTTGCCCAGGGCATCTTCGACATTGTCGCCAAAGATAAGTAGGAAATAGAGGTTGCCAATCAGATGCCACATACCTCCATGGAGGAACATGGAGGATAATATGGTCAAACTGCCTTTGCGGTACCATTGGGCGGGAATGAAGCCCCAGTTCATGATATGGGTTTCCAGGTCATCGAAAGTCAAGATGAACAGAAGCGTGCAGAGGGCGGCAATGAGCCAGGTGCACCATGGGAACGAAGAACAAGGCGGGGCATTTTGTTCCGTGGGGAATCCAAATAATCCAGCAAGATATCCCCAGGTGGAATTGGGACCCGCATCGGGTTTATTCTCTTCCAGGTTCTCTATGGCATGGCTGGCCAATATCTCCCTGGCCTTGTCGGGCAGTTCAGGCTGCGAAGGCGGGGGCGGAGGCTTTGGCATCGACTCCAGTTCGCTGGGGTCAAACCACAGTTCCTGGCATTGGCAGCATATATCCAATTCCAATTCCTTCTCTCCTGCGGGCAGGGTAATCAAGGACATGGGACGCCCGCATATCGGGCATTGCCCGCCTGAGCCGACAGGAGTCCCCGACGCCTTCATCCAGAGCATGTTGACAAACTCGGGACGCCCGCATAACCCGCGCACTGCGGACAGCGACACCGCCTGGCCATGCCCCCGAGGACATGCATACGCAATCTTCCCTTCATAAAAGATCTTCTCCAAGGTCTGGCCGCACCGAGGACAATTCATATTCATCAGAAAATACCTGTTTCAAATCACCGCATTTACAGCAGCGAGACGATGCAGTCCTCTACATTGCCCATGTAGGCGGTGGGTTCGAAGCGGGCCACGATATTTCCCTGGCGGTCGATGATGAACTTCGTGAAGTTCCACTTGATATCCGGCTTGCTTGCCCAGTCGGGGTCCTGCTTGGCGAATGTCTTTTCCAGCAAGTCCTTGAAAGGATGCTCGTCAAATCCCTCGAAGCCTTTCTGAGATTTCAAGTAGGTGTATAGCGGCAGTTCGTTGGCTCCGTTCACGTCCGACTTCCTCATCTGCGGGAATGGCGTGTGGAAATTCATCGTGCAGAACTTGTGAATTTCCTCGTCCGTTCCCGGAGCCTGTCCTCCGAACTGGTTACAGGGGATGTCCAGAAGTTCGAATCCCATGTCGTGGTGGTTGTTGTAGATTTGCACGAGATCCGTGTACTGCGACGTGAAACCGCATCCCGTCGCCGTGTTCACAACCATGACGACTTTTCCACGAAAATCAGCCAAATCCAAGATTGCTCCGTTGCCAGTGGTAAGTTTGTAATCGTAAATCATTGATGATGACTCCTTTTTGATGTAGTTGTTCTATGATTAGTACATTTGGGGATCCAAGCCAACGGCAAGAAGTGCGTTCCGCGTGACCGTCGCCTGGAGGCGACGGAGGAAGGTATGGTTGAATCCGTCCGATTTCTTCATTGTCGTGTAATCTAGCATGGAACTTGAGAAAATCATTCCTGGGCTAATGATGGCCATCGACCAGCAGACGGCGGAGAGATGGTCGTCATTCCCAGAGACCCTCCGGAAGATCCGGCAGAAACATTCCATGCTCTGCTTGGCGATCTCCTCGTGTTCCTTGCCGAGCCATTGCGAAGTGAGCATCGCGCGGAGCAGAAACATGCTCACCCACATCGGCTGTCCATCGGGCATAAGATGGGCGTAGAAGATGTCGATGGCGTCGGCGACCATCTGGCGGCGTCCATCGCGTGTCGCATACAGGCCGTCGTTTTCGGTGCAATAGTTCTGGAGGCGTCCGTCCCGCCAGGGCGTCAGGGCGAAATCCTCCACCGCCGCCACCAG